>JAYEGN010000219.1:0-7286 GCA_034659115.1 Campylobacterota bacterium | reverse complement strand
TATTTGTATTTGTTTTTTAGAAAACTGTTGTTTCCCTTTATTCCAATCATAAACACTAAATACAATTTGTTCAGTATCAGTAGTGTTATTATGTTTCATAACCCAATGAACAGTAGATAATAACTCTAATCCAAATGGTGTTTCAAAACCACTTACTAAATCAGAAACTTTTTTAAAGTTAGTATTTGTTCTATCTTTATCTTCTAATGGTTGATATACGATGATATTTACATCTTTTATATTAGAAAAAGTATTTTCTATCTTACTTTTAACAATACTCCAATCCAAGCCACCCAAACCACTTCCCAAAGGAGGAATAGCAATAGACTTAATATCGTATTTTTTTATTACATTTATTAAATCTACTAAGCCGTCTTCAATATCTTCTATTTTACTTTTACCTTTCCAATGTCTTTTTGTTGGAAAATTGATTATATATTTTGGATTTGTTAATTGTCCTGTTTGAGTTACAAACATTTTACCTGGCATTACCTCTTCAGCCTTACAAGCCTTGGCATAGATTTTATAATTTTCTGGAAATTTGTTTTTATATTGAAGTGCAAGTCCTCTTCCCATAACACCTACACAGTTCACAGTATTGACTATGGCTTCCACATCTTCACTAAGAATATCACCTTGTTTGTATTTTATCATTTGATTCTCCATTAATAATACCAATTATTTATTATCTCTAGTTTTGGCTTATGATTACTGTTACTTAATATATTTTGTACTTGCTGATATGTTCCCATAGTATTTACACCAATTCGTTCAACCAACTCCCATGGAAAGTTGTTTTCACATAAAAATTCTGCTTGTTTTGTATCTTGTTTCCCTGCCCAAGAATTACTATGTATAGTACTCCAGTCAAGTTTACTTATATTTGCAATATCATTAGTATCTAAAAAATAACGAGAACCTGCATTAGATTTTGTAAATGCCCATTTTTTATTATTTGCATCTGCCCATGCTATAGCTTTATGCAAATCAATCTCGACATGTACAATATTATCTTGACCACCTTGATATGTTACTTCTACACTATTTACACTCATCATATATAACATCACAGAACGAGGAGAAAAATAAAACGGCACACATTGACCAACATATAAATTAGGATGAGATTCAAGAGTAAGTTCTGTTAGTCTTCGTTGCTTGATAGTATTTATACCTACGCTTATTCAATGCACCCGTTGTAAATTCTAGCTGTACGATAGAGCTAAAACAATAATTTTGCTTATCACTATCTTTTATTATAATTTTATCCTTAGAATAATCTATAAGCATACAAGTATCTAAAAAGACCATTAACTGTTTCTTTGTCTTCTAAGATCATGAATATAGCTAGCACTATCTTCAATATGATCAAAAGGCTTAACATCACTTAAGTCTTCATCATCATACTCATACTTTATGTAAATGCTTTAAAGGATCTTTTTAGTATAAACTAATTTATCTTCTTTTTGCATACTCATAAAGTACTGCATAGCATCCATAGCAACATCTTCCACCGCTCTCTTTTGACTTTTTGCAAATTCTAAAAACTTATTTTCCAATTCTTCATTTTCGATTTAGAATGTCAACATGGACTACTCCTTTTTAAAATTATTACTGCCACACCAATGAAGATTATATTTTTCACTTAAACACTCCATGATACTCTGCATTTGCCCGATGAAAATCACTCATCTGACCTATATCTAACCAATATTCTCTAATCGGAAAAGAGATGGATTTTTTCTGATCTTCAATGAGTTTTTCAAAAAGCGTCGGCATATCGTAATATGCATCAGGGATTATATCTAAAACTTCCGGAGAGAGAACATAAACACCCCCACTCACAAAGAAGTTGTGTACAGGTTTTTCATCTATGCTTAAAATATCATGTCCCTCTACATTCACCACTCCATAAGGTACTTGAAAGTCATACTCCCTTACTCCCATTGTTGCCGTTGATTTATTTGATAAATGATACTCCATCATATGTTCAAAATTAATATTTGTCAGGAGGTCACCGTTCATTACAAAAAAAGGTTCAGATAACTTCTCTTTCATCAGACTTAAAGCACCTGCTGTTCCCATACGTTTCTCTTCATGTATATACTCGATGGTTACACCAAAATTTGAACCATCTCCAAAATACGATTCTATCATCTCTGCTTTATAGCTTACACTTAAGATGATATGGGTAAAGCCATATTTTGCAAAGCCATTTATAATAGTCTCTAATATAGGCTTATCTCCAACCTCTAACAAAGGCTTTGGTATGTTATCTGTCAATGGACGCAACCTGGTTCCAAGCCCTCCAGCCATCAAAACAACCCTATTTGAAAAAGTTGTAGGTTTTAGAAGGTCATTTACTTCTTCTATGCCAACAAGTACACCATTTTCATCTACTACAGGAATACAGTATAGCTTTTTAGCTACAGCAATTTTTAAAATATCTTCTTTGCTATCGTTGACACTACATACTATCGGGTTTTGGAAAATAACAGATTCAATGCTGTCATCAAGAAAAAGCCCCTTTAAAAGACCTCTGCGGATATCACCATCGGTAAGAGTTCCCAATAAATGATTTTTTTGATCAAGTACCAAAGCTATCTTCATGGCACCTTTGTCTATTATCAGCATTGCTTCTTTGATGCTTGAATTTACTCTTAGTATTATTTTATCAATCATTTTCATGTCTATAAATCCTTAATAAAACTTTCAATACTGGTTTTAAAATTTTGATGTATCAATGTATCTATTTTATTAGTATCGATTGTTTCTATGTTTTCTATTGATGAAGTGTTCGCATAATTGACACTGTATTTATAGTTTAAAATGTTTTCAAATTTTGCGACCAACTCTTTAATAGTTAGTTGATCTTTACCTACAATATTATAAATACCAACAATTTTTTGCTCCATTACTTCATTAACGATCAAGGCAAAATCTTCGATATTTATATAATATCTTTTTAAACTACCATCATTATTAAAATATAAATTCTTTTCATCTAATAAATAACTCTTTGTTAAATAATTTATTATTCCTTTTTCTTGATTCTTTCCAAATAAATTAGATACTCTCAATATAGTATAATTTGTTAAGTTTGTTTCAATAAGATAGTCTGAAAAAGATTTCATACTACCATATGGCGTTTCTGGGTTTAAGTCACTATCTTCTTCTACATACTCTGCTGTACCATAGACAGATACAGATGAGATATGAATAAGTTTTTTATTAGATTTTTTAACGGCATTAATAATGTTAGTTGTACCTTTTGTATTTAATAATAAACATTGATTAATTGGATCTGTTATTTGTCCTGTACAATTAATGATTACATCATATTCTTTAATTACTGGTTCTAATAATTTTTCATCTAATATATTTACAGCATATGCGGTAATGTTCTTTTCTATATATTTCATAGGTTTTCGTGAAAGAATACCTATAGAATAATTTTTTTGTTTAAAAAACTCAACTAATGTTTGTCCAAGTAACCCACTTGAACCTAAAATTAGTATTTTACTATTCATAAAATCTCTTTTGAACTATTCCTTCCAATGAAATAGTTTTTAAAATCTCAACTATTTTTTTAGAAGAATTACCAAGCCCATAAGGATTTTTTGTCTTTTTAGCTTTATTTTTAATTTCATTGTTAAATAATGCTTTCTCAATACCTTCTTTAATCTCAACTTTATCATAACCAACATCAATAACATTCTCTGCTCTTTCTCTATCTTGTTGTCTCGTACCTATATTAACTGCAGGAATACCAAATGTTGATGATTCATGTATACCTGAACTAGAGTTACCTACAATTGCCCAAATATTTCTATATACATTAATGAACTCTTCAGTTGATAAACTTGGATACCAACTTAAACCAGAATTTTTAATTTCATCTATAATATCAGAAGACCCCGCATCGTTATTTGGTAAAGCTACTAAGGCTTGAATATCAAGTTCTTTAATAACTTCAATCGTTTTTAAAATTTGTTTTCTTGATTCATCACTTTCCGTGGTAACAGGATGCTGAATTAATAAAATTGTAGGTTTAGAAAAGTCTACATTATATTTCTTTTCTAATATTTTTTTATCTATCTTGGGTGTTTGAACTATCGTATCTATTGAAGGACATCCAACATTAAATATATAATCAGGGTTTTCACCTAACCTTATTAACCTTTGCCTTGCATCTTCAGTCGCAGGAAAATGAATATGTGCAAACTTACTCATAGCATGCCTAATACTTTCATCAATACTTCCAGTAACTTCTCCACCTTGGATATGAGCTACGGGGATATTCATATGCGCTGCTACTATAGTTGTAGCTAAGTTGGCACCAATATCAAATCCAGTTAATACTAAATCTGGTTTAAAATTTTCAATTTCTGTAGTGATGCCATCCATTACTTTTGCAAGTGCCCTAACCATTGATGCATTTGTATTTCTAGCACCTATTTCAAACATTGGCACTTCTGCATTAATTGTAAAACCATCTTCTTCTATATAATCAATATCTTTTCCATGAACATCCAATAAACAGATACCAGTCACAACTAAATAAACTTCAAAAAAAGAATCTTTATATAATTCTTTTAATATGGGTCGCATCCGACTATAGTCAGCTCTTCTTTCTACTAATGTTAAAATTTTCATATTTTATTTCCTTTTTTATCTATTCTTCTATATCGTTCCAAGATAAATGTTCATCAATTTCGATATCTTTAATAACAGTTTTTGCTAAAATATCATTATAACTATCTGCTTTAATTTCACCAGTTCCAGGCCTTTTAACCCAAATGTTTTCTTTTGTAAGTTTCTCGCCTTTTTTAATTGGTTTGATTGTTACAACTGTTGCAAAAGCAAAGTCAATTGTAACTTGCTCCTCTTTGGTCGCTTCTTTGTTCCCACCCCTCATTTTTGCTAGCTCTTCACTTCCAATAATTAATTCTTTTAAAGCTATAGGATCCATAGAATTTATAATGTCTGGACCACTTCTATCCATTCTGTCGGTAAAATGTCTTTCCAGTATAGAAGCGCCAAGAGCAACCGCACCAAAACAAGCTAAATTTGAAGTTGTATGATCAGATAATCCTATCACTGCATTTGGAAATTCTCTTTGAAGCTCTTCCATGGCTCCAAGTCTTACAAGATGTGATGGCGTTGGATAAAGGTTAGTAGTATGTAGTAAGGCATAGGGAACTTTATATTTTTCTAAAATTTCAACAGTTTTTCTTACTTGTTCAATACCATTCATACCAGTACTGACAATCATAGGTTTACCAAAAGAAGCAATATACTCAATAAGTGGATAGTTATTACATTCACCCGAACCTATTTTATATGAAGTTACTCCCATTCTCTCAAGTCTATCTGCAGCAGCTCTTGAAAAAGGTGTACTGATAAAAATCATACCTTTTGATTCTACATATTCTTTTAGTTTTATCTCATCCTCTTCATTTAATGCGCATCTTTCCATAATCTCATAGATAGATACATTCGCATTCCCAGGGATTATTTTTTTAGCTTCTTTACTCATCTCATCTTCAACGACATGTGTTTGATGTTTTATAACTTCTGCACCAGCTTTCCATGCAGCGTCAACCATCTCAAAAGCAGTTTCTAAATCTCCCTCATGATTGATACCGATTTCTACAATAACCAGAGGAGGAAAATCAACTCCTATTAATCTATTTTCAATTTTAATATTCTTCATATTTATCCTTTACATCTTCCCATCTAAGTATTTACCAGTCTCTTTATGACCAAAGTCCGGGAGCATCTTAAAGAAGAGTTCAACGATCTGTTCTTTTGACCATTCTCTTTTCTCTTTGAGTCCATGGATTGTTTCTTCAAAACTATTTAATTTATCTTCATCAAAATCAATATCATTTTTAATCACACCAAGATTTTCAAATCTTTCCATATTTAAAGTCTCAGCATCAGTAAAAAACTCTTCAAAATCTTTCTCACCTGTTGTGTCACTAGAAGTAAAAAGACAAGGATATTTTCCCTTTTGTGGTAATGTTTTAGCTAATCTTCTAGCTTCATCTTCATCTTTACATAGATATGGTTCATAACCTTTTTCTTTTAAATACTTTACGGCAATATCAGCAAAAGAGATAAGATATAAATCATCGCTAGGCTTAGGGAAAAATATATCACGATTTTCACCAAAGATACAAGACATAAGACAAAGTTCACCTGACTCTTGTGGAGTTACAAAATATCTTTTTATATCATTTGGTGCTACTATTGGTTGTTGTTTTTCTATTCTTTGATTAAATCCATGAAGAAGTGAACCATCGCTAAATGCAACATTTGCAAATCTCGCCATAGATACTTTGATGTTTTGTGAATTTCTATGTACAAACATCTCCATAATTCTTTTACTAGCACCCATCATATTTACAGGATTTGCTGCTTTATCTGTAGATACACAAAAGTATTTTTTACTGCCATTTTTTATAGATTGCTTGATAGTTTTATCGGTATTGAAAATATTTGTTTCAATCATTCTCATTAAAGTAAAAGGGTCTTTTTCACTTCTTACATGTTTAAGTGCTGATAAATTTAATACATAATCATATTTACCATCAGATTTTATAAAAGCATTATATTCTAAAGAACCAATATCCAAAGCAAATGTTTGAAAGTCTCCATCAATATAACCAAAACTACTTCTTATATCACGAACCAGTTCAACCATATTATTTTCACTAATATCAACTACATGAAGTTTTTTAGGATTTCTTTTAAATATCTCTTTTGTTACAGCTTGACCAATTGAACCAGCGCCACCTATTACTAAAAATGTAGATGATGAAACTATATCTTGTAGTTTTTTAGCATTGTTGTTTATATCATCTTTTAATAGTTCTTTTGTTCTACCAATTAGGCTTAAAGTTTTATTCATTTTATATCATTACCAATACTCTCAATATACCACTGAGCAGCCTCTTCCATTCCAGCATAAATATCGTGCGTAGGAACATACCCTACAACGTTTTCTGCTTTAGAGATGTTTGCATTTGAGTGGCGAATATCACCTGCTCTAAAGTCACGATAGATGGCTTCTTTTTTAGTAAAAGAATCTATATGACTACTTAATTCTCTATTAATAAGTGCATAAAGTTCATTAAGCGTATTTCTACCTCCTACTGCTACATTAAATGCTTCACCAAAGGCTTCACTATTTGTTGTAGTTCCTGCTAAGAGATTCATTTGGATGACATTATCTATGTAGGTAAAGTCACGGCTTGTTTCTCCGTCACCGTTAATGTAAA
>JAYEGN010000218.1:0-28248 GCA_034659115.1 Campylobacterota bacterium | reverse complement strand
TACTTTTAGCTAAAAATAGCAGAAAAGGTAGGTATTTTTGTAGTTATAAGTAGTCTATTGTATCTAGATGTATTTAAGAAGAAGCTTGTAGACCCCTATATTACAGGGCTCTATTGGTTGATATAGTTAGCTGTATATATATTAACCCATCAATCTATTAATATCATTAAATAGTCCTAATCCCATCAGTGAGAAAAGTATTACCCAGCCTGCTATTGTAAGTTTTATTATTATCGCTTCACTTGCTTCTCTTCTAAAGATAAGCTCATAGAGGTTAAACATAATATGCCCACCATCAAGTGCTGGGATTGGTAAAAGGTTTAAGACACCTAGGTTTACAGAGATAAGTGCTGCAAAAAAGAGTACTGCCATCCATCCAGCATCTGTTGCATCTGATGTTAATTTTACTATGCTTATAACACCCCCCAACTCTTTAGCTGGAACCTCACCGACTAGTAGCTTTTTGAGTCCTGTAAATATCATAGTTGAAGCAAAAATGGTTTGTTCTGTAGCATAGCTAAATGTTTCGCCAACTCCAAGTTCTAATTTATGAGAGACTCCAGCACTGCCGATTCCTATCATCTTTTTTTGGATAACTTCGTTGAACATATTGGTTGTTTCAGTGATACTAGGAGTAAGTGTTTTAAACTCTAAAAAACCACCTCTTTGTATCTCTACATGTAAAGCTCCATCTGCATGCTCAATAATCTTCGCCATCTCTTTCCATGTAGAGATCTTAACACCATCTATCGATTTAACAACATCATCTCTTTGAAGTCCAGCTATCTCTGCTGGTGAGTCTTTTACAACATCTCCAATCACAGGTGAGAGGATATTGGGACCACCTAAGGCGATGATGAAATACAAAAAGAACGCCAAGATGAAGTTCGCAAGAGGTCCAGCAACAAGAATAAAAATCTTTTGCATGGGAGTTTTTACATTGTAACTATCACTATCAAAACTTTTTTTAGTTGGGTCGCTATCATCCTGTCCTTTCATTCTTACATATCCACCAAGAGGCACAGCAGAGATACTCCATTCTGTACTCCACTTTTTAAAAGTATAGAGTCTTTTTCCAAACCCTATGCTAAATACATCTACTGCTACCCCCATAGCACGCGCTGCTGCGTAGTGACCTAGTTCATGAAAAAATATGAGTGCTGATAGGACTAAAAGTGATACTAGAAAACTCATTAAATATTATCCTTTATTATAGCTTTTCTAAAGCCCCAAAGATATTCAAAACCAGAATACAGTGTGAGAAAAACAGCAAACCAAAGAAGTTCTGCTCCTAATGGCCAATGCATAAGCAAAAATCCAATAGCTATCATCTGTGCAACAGTTTTGATTTTTCCTGCCCAAGAAGCTTTAACCTCTAAACCTTCACTTAGGGCAACAGTTCTTATGCCTGTTATAAATAGTTCACGAACTATGATGATATAGATTGCCCAAGCGGATGCTTCACCAATCATCATCAAGCCTAAAAATGCAGCGAGAGTTAGCATCTTGTCCGCTAAAGGATCAAGAATCGCACCAAGCATAGTCATCTGGTTCCATTCTCTGGCTATATAACCATCAAAAAAATCAGTAGCAGATGCTAGAACAAAAAGCAGTGATGCAAAATAGTAGTTCCATGTAATATCAAAACCATTATCTGTAAATAGTTCTGGATTTAAAATAACCCAAAACATCAATGGTGCTAAGAGTATGCGTAGTGATGCTAGAGCATTTGGTAGATTTAACAAAAATATCCTTATTTCTTAATAATGAAATTTTAGCTTTTTGGCTCTTAATATAGGCTTGAATATGGTTTTGCTTGACATAATAACTATTAATTCGCTAATATCAAAGTATGAATTTAAAAAATATAGAAGATAGAATTTTATTTCATTGTGCATATGTAAAAAAAGTAAAAGTTACTATGCGAAACAACTACCCATATGCCATTATTACTCCAAACTTTGAAACACTTAAAGAGAAAAATATTATCAACATAGAGAGTGAAATTCGCTGGTATGGTGTTGAGCTTTACAATATGGAGGTCGATGATTCTCAAAAAATTTTAGGCTATGAGATTGCAAGTGATGAAACAGTAGCAATAGATGAGCCTGATGATGAAATTTATAAAGTATTAAAAGCATATATATCTACCCATGCACAAGACAATATATCTCCATCATCCCACATAGAGCTTGATTTAGGATATGACTCGCTTGACTATGTAGAACTCTTTATATTTATAGAGAATAGTTTTGGAATCAAGATAGATGAAGAAACTTTCTCAAAGATTATGACCATGAAAACACTTTATGAGTATATCAAAGAGAATCAAAAGTATATTGACTCAAAGAGTGTTAACTGGGATGAAGTTCTACAAGAAAATATAGATGAAAAACTTATATACTCACCATCTATTATGTTCTTTTATAAAACAATACTTTTCCCATTTTTTAAATTTTATTTTCGTATGGAACTTCGAGGTAGAGAGAACATACCACCTACACCTTGCATAATCGCTCCAACACATCAAAGTATGCTAGATGGTTTTCTTATAGAAGCTACCCTGCCCTACAAGATTTTAAAACGAAGTTTTTTCTTAGCATATAAGCAGGTCTTTGGAACAGACCTACTTAAACCTATAGCCACATATGGACAAAGTATCTTAATAGACGCAAATGAAGATTTAAAGCATACTATGCAGTACTGCGCTCTACCACTAAAGGAGGGAAATAATCTTGTTATATTTCCTGAAGGAGCTAGAACTCGTGACAGAAAGCTTTTAGAGTTCAGACCTTTTTTTGCAATGCTCTCAAAAACTTTTAATCTTCCTATCATCCCAGTAGTGATAGATGGTAGTTTTGAAGCACTTCAAAGTGGAAAAATCATCCCGCGACCTAAAAAGATAAAAGTAAGCTACTTAAAACCTATATACCCAGATGAGATAAGCTATGATGAAATAACCAAAAAAGTTAAAAAGGCCATAGAAGAGGAGATAGAAAAAAATCCACTTTAGCCTAAAGCATTCTCAACAGGTGTATTTAGTGATATTTAAAATATTAATTTGCTAAAACCTTTTAGTGATTAACTTCTCTGTTTAAGACTTTTTCAACAGATGCTATCTTTGTTTTAAGTCTATTTTTTGTATTTTTGCGAATATCAAACTTTAAAGATGAATAAACTCTATCACACTCCTCAAGCTGTTCATACGCTAACTCAATAATATTTAACGCTTCTTTCATTGTGCTTGTCTCAATCACTGTACCCATCGGCGTAAGCTGATAAGCAACACCAGATCTATCGATAGCATCTATAATCTTACTAACCTCTACAGAGACAGAAGAGCCATCTCTACAATCATCAGATGTCGGAAACATACTAAATTCTAACAATACACTCATTAAACTACCCTATTGTTTTTAAAATAATTAGGAATTATATCAAATGTTGGTAAAATAGTTCAGAACATTTTACAAAGGATTTAAAATGATAAATCTAGACACAAAGAAAAAGTTATATTTTGCTGGTTTAGTCGGTGAGATTATGGAGTGGTTTGATTTTACAGTTTATGGTTTTTTTGCACTCATTATTGCAAGTAATTTTTTTCCATCTGAAAATCATTTTGTCTCTGTTATAGCTACATTTGCAGCATTCGCCATAGGGTTTTTGATGCGTCCATTGGGTGGTTTGTTTTTTGGTTATATTGGTGATAAATATGGTAGAAAAAAAGTTTTAACAACCTCTATGTTTCTAATGGCTTTCCCATCACTTATCATCGCTTTAACTCCTACATTTGCTACTATAGGCATATTAGCCCCTATAATCTTGATACTTATGAGGATGCTACAAGGACTCTCTGTTGGAGGAGAGCATACAGGGGCTATTATATATTTGACAGAGCTATCTAGTCGTGAAGATCGTGCATTATCAGCAGCCATTCCTTTTATTGGTGTTATTCTAGGTGTATTATTAGGAAGTTTAGTTGGAGTAATAATTTTTTCTATCTTTTCGTATGACACTATTGTAGAATGGGCCTGGAGAATACCTTTTTTCTTAGGTGTGCTTGTTGCTGTTGTTGGTATCATCATCAGAAAATATCTTCCTGAATCACATGTAGCAGATGAAAACGAGAAAGATATTATACCGATTGCTGAAGTTTTCAAGCATCATCTCGCATCATTTATTAAGGTGTTTTTTTTAAACTTAACCTTTGCGGTTGGATTTTATACGGTTTTTATCTACAACCCTATATGGATGCAGAAGTTTGTACATGTATCTAAAAGCTATTCGCTAGAAGTTAACTCAATCTCTTTAGTTTTAGCAATAGGTGCAATTTTTGTCTCTAGTCATTACTCAAATAAGGTTGGTAGAAAACCACTGCTTTTACTTTCAACAGCAGGATTAACACTTTTTTCATACCCCTTATATGAACTGATGTTAAGTGATGCAGTTTATCATACACTCCTTGGACAAGGAGCTTTTGCTATTTTGATAGGTACCTTTATGGGTCCTATAGGCGTGGTAATGGTTGAGCTTTTTAAAAAGAGTATTAGGATGAGTGCTGTTGGTGTTGCATTTAATCTAAGTTTTGCCATCTTTGGGGGAACTGCCCCTATGATTGCAACATGGCTTATTCATACAACTCATAACAACTTGTCTTTAGCATGGTATCTATCTTTCAGTGCTTTTATTAGTTTTATAACCGTACTTACTATTGATGAAACATACAAAAAAGAGCATCTTGATTAGTGATTTAGCATGGTGATTTATAAAAACTAAAGTTTAAAACTCATCTTTATCTATTGTAATACCGCCATCTTCTAAGGTATATATGAGATCAGTAGTGTTTAACTTTTCAAAGTTAGCAAGCATTATTTTTCTTAAGTAAACCTTTTCTGCTTCTTCTGCCCTCATTAAACTACCAGCAAAGATTCCTTTTTTCTCAAGAATAAGAGAAGTTATATCACTATCCATTTTTACTTGATTCATCAACTCTCTAATATCTGTTTCAAAAATAGAACTAAGCATAGAAAACATTCCTGCTAAATATGCCTTGTCTTTGTATCTAAAATCAGCTTCTTCCTCCATCCTCTCAGCTCTTTTGATAGCTAACTCAAGTATGGTTTGTGAAGCAGGGTTTATAGAAACTTCAGAGTACAGATAAACCATCAACCATCTTAAAAGTTGATCCCTTCCCATCAGCGTTAAGACTTGCGATAAAGATTCAACATGTAGATTAATTTTTTTTGAATTATTGAAAAACTGTATCAGCTTAAAAGATAAATCTGGTTGTTTTTTTATAAATAACTCTAACTTTTCAGTGCTACTATCTTTTTCTTTTATGATCTTAATGAGCTGTAAAATAATAAACTGTGTTGGTTCCTTAGAACCTGCTATCTCCATAATTTCAGGTCTATCTAGGTAGTAACCTTGAAAAAAATCAAATCCCATCTCTGCATACTCTAAAAAATCTTCCTTTGTTTCTATGTTTTGAGCCAAGAGCTTAATCCTTGTACCTTTAAATTTAGACATAACCTTTTGTAAGTTCTCAGGCTCAGATATAAGAATATCCATCTTTATAATATCTATATAATTAAATAATCTTTTAAACTTTATAATCATCCTTGCACTAGAGTCAAAATGTTCTATAGACAATCTAAAACCTCTTTTTCTATACTGAATAATTTTAGTGATAACTTTTTCTGTTAGTATAATATCTTCTAATATGTTTAAGACAAACCTATCCTTATCTAAAACATCCAATATGCCCTTAGTAAGAATTGTTTCATCTACATTTATGAACGCTAAGGCCTTTTGACCTAAAAGTTTGTTCAATTCAGCACTAGCGATAGAACTCACTATGAGCTGCGCAGTTCCTTTGACATTGTCTGATAAAGTCGCTCTTTTATTAAAACTATCTCTAAAAAGTAACTCATAAGCATATATCTTGCGTTTATTATTAAAAATCTTCTGTTTAGATATATAAATTTTATGCATCTGTTTGAATCCTTGATTTATTTATTATATCATTTTATCAATAGTTAATTGCTGTTAATTTCATATTTGTTATAATGTCCAACTAAATTTTTACAAAGAGTTATGATGAAAAAAATTGTTATATTTTTATTTTGTGCAGTTGCAATACTCCATGCCATCCCAAAATTTTTGATGCCTGATGAAGCCTTTGTTCCACAAGCTTCACTCAATGAAGCTATGCAGATAGAAGCTAGTATAGAGATAGCAAAAGATATATATCTTTATGAAGATCAACTTAAATTAGAGATTAAAGATGGTAGTGGCATAACTATTTTAGATATAAAAAAACCTCAAAGTGTTGAACATCATGGGGATATGGTTTATTTAAAGTCCCCTAGTTTTTTAGTAAGTTTAAAAAAAGATAATGGAGTTAGTGGAAAAAAAAGTATTGAGTTTATGCTTTCATATCAAGGTTGTTCAGAACAAGGACTGTGTTATGAGCCTTTTACTAAAGTTTACAGTTTTGATGTAGATAGTTCAAAGCTACATATATCACAAAAGATTAAAGAATTAAAAACACAAGAAACATTAAAAGCGGTTAATGAACCAGTTCTAAAAGAGGAGCGTTCAGAGAGTGATGCGATAGCAGATACGATCAAGTCTGGCAATATAGCATTGATACTTTTAACATTTTTAGGCTTTGGTCTTCTTCTTGCACTCACGCCATGTGTATTTCCTATGATTCCAATCATATCTGGTGTTATTATCTCTCAAGGTAAAAACATAACAACACGAAAAGCATTGATGCTTTCCATAGTTTATGTTCTTGCTATGGCGGTAGCTTATACTATTGCTGGAGTTTTAGCTGGTCTTTTTGGAGCAAACCTTCAAGCAGCACTTCAAACTCCTTGGGTGATATACTCTTTTTCTGCTGTTTTTGTGGCATTAGCTTTAAGTATGTTTGGTTTTTATGAGTTAAAACTACCAGATTCTTTAGTAACAAAAGTAAGCAGTTCTAACTCTCAAGGAGGCTATGTTGGTGTAGCAGTGATGGGATTTTTATCGGCACTTATTGTTGGTCCATGTGTTGCAGCACCGCTAGCTGGAGCATTGGTCTATATAGGTCAAACCGGCGATGCTATACTTGGTGGGATGGCACTTTTTGCTATGAGTATCGGCATGGGTCTTCCTCTAATCGCTGTTGGAGTAAGTGCTGGGAAGTTTATGCCTCGCCCCGGAGCTTGGATGACTATGGTGAGTGCTATCTTTGGTGTTATGATGCTAGGTGTTGCTATCTGGATGTTAGAACGCGTTGTTGATAGCTATGTTACTATGCTTTTATATGCTATCTTAGGTATAGGTTTTTCCATCTACCTAGGAGCCTTAGACAAGGGTATACATATCTTTAGAAAAAGTGTGGCAGTAGTTTTATTTGCCTACTCTTTAGCACTTCTCATGGGTGTTTTAGGTGGTTCATCAAGTATGGCTAAACCACTAGAGTTTTTAAAACCACAAGCTGTAAACTCACTTATACAAACAGATAACTCACATACCAAATTTATAAAAATAAAATCTATAAAAGAGCTGGATAAAGTTTTAGCAAAAAACAGAGATAAGAAAATTATCTTGGATTTTTATGCTGAGTGGTGCACTGCATGTAAAGAACTTGAAAAAGTAACTTTTGCAGATACAAAAGTAAAAACTAAAATGGATGAGTTTATCTTAATTAAAGCAGATTTAACAGCAAATGAACAGGAGCAAAAAGATTTAAGTAAAAAGTATGGAGTTTTTGGTCCACCCGTTATTGTCTTTTTTGATAAAGATACAAAAGTTCAAAAATCTAAAACTATAGTTGGTTTTATAAAACCCGATGAGTTTTTACAACATTTAAAGAGTTTGTAGATAATATTTAATCGTTCTCTATTAAAAGTGCCACATTTTTTGAACTGCCATTATGAAGATAGTCTCTAAGGGACTTAGAATCATTTAAAAAGTTTTTTGTATCATAACCGTAAAAAGCTTGAAGTAGGTTTTCTTTTGTAACATCATCTTGAATAAACTCTGGATGAATAGCTCTGTTATTAAACTGTGAAAACATAATATTACTCAATCCAAGATAATCAAGTTTTACTAGCCTAATAGCGATAAAATAATCAAGAGGTTTTGCGATATAAGCAAGTACAAATGGTATGCCGATAAGAGCAGCTTCAAGCGTAGCTGTTCCACTGCAAATAAACGCAAAATCAGCTTTATAAAGAGTGTTGTGTGTTTCATGCACTATAGTATACTTAGATAGATCACCATAAAGATTCACAATCTCTTCTTGTGTAAAATACTCAGGAATTATGATAGTTGCTTCTACATGTAGAGCATCTCTTACTTGATGAAAAACAGGCATTAGCTTACTTATTTCACCCTTTCTACTTCCTGGCATAAAAACAACATTTTTAATCTCACTCTTTATCTCTTGCTTAAAGTTTTTTATATTATCCAACAGTGGATGACCGACATAGCTTATCGGGGCATCTTTTGAGTAGTAATCTTTTTCAAATGGAAGTATAGATGCTAGTCTATCAATAGTTTTTTCTAAAACTGGAATTCGCTTTTTCTTCCATGCCCAAGCTTGAGGTAATATATAATAGATTATCTCTTTATCTGGATATTTTTTTTTAATTTTTTTGGCAAGTGGCAGATTAAATCCAGATGAATCAATAAGCAGAACCTTATCAACATCTTGAGCCATATCTAGCATCTGTGCATTGAGTTTAAAGAAAAAACGAATCTTTTTTATAACATCCACAAAGCCCATAATAGCTAAAGAGCGTAAATCCACAATAGAATCACCAAGCTCACTATCAAAAATTCCTACAAACTCTACATCATCACTGAGCTCTTTTTTTAAAGATTTTAGATGTATGTTTGCAGAGTGTTCTAACGCACTAACAAGCAATCTCATGAACCACCATCTCCCCATGTCTCAAAACTATCATCATAGCTTTGTGCATTTTCTTCATCTATAAACTCTGCCATAAAAACACTCAAGTTTTCTATATCTTCATCACTCAAAGATAGAGCATAAGCTATCATCATCTCCTGCTGTTGGTTGTCTGATTGCTTATTACGAAACTTTTTGAGTTTGTAACTCAGATAGCCCTTTGCTCTATTGGCAAGTCGTGGATACATGTGCATACCCTCAGCCCTACTCCCATGACAACTATAGCAACCCTTTTGCATATACAAAGTTTTACCTTTGTCATATGAGATTGAAGCTTCTAAGGATAAAAAAAACAAAAAATTTAAAATAATAATCCGCATATGTAATTATATCAAAATGATTGACAAGATTTTAACAACTTTATACCCAAATAATTCCATAAGGATTTATAAAATTTATCTATGCTTGTGCTTAAGGGATGTTTAGTAAAAATTTTAAGCCACCTTATTGGTGGTGTAAATTTTTAATGAACCTGCCTTGAGTGCAATGATAGTTTAAATTTTTTATTCTTATGGAATTATTTGGGTTATAGGTGGCAAGGTACTAGTTGCTAACACTAAACAATTCTTTACATCTATTTTGATAAAATACCAAGAAGGAATCAAAATATGAATGAAATAGAGTATAAAATATATATTGATGATGTGATAAGAAGAGTTGAAACTGCGAGACTTAAAGTTAGTAGCTATCATATAGTAAAAATTGTAGCGATTAGTAAATATTCAAGTAGCGATGAGATTCAAAAGCTTTATAATATCGGTCAAAGAGCCTTTGGAGAAAACAAGGTTCAAGATTTAAAAGCCAAAGCGATAGCATTGGATGACTTACCACTAGAGTGGCATTATGTAGGTAATTTACAAAAAAACAAGATAAACAACTTACTAGATATCGGTCCTACACTTTTTCAAGCACTTGACTCTCTAGAATTAGCACAAGAGTTACAAAAGAAACTAGAAACTAAAAACTTAACACTAGATGCTCTACTTCAAATAAACTCTGCCAAAGAAGATACCAAGCATGGAGTTATGCCAGAAGTAGCAGGTGAAATATATACTAAAATACAAAAAGATTGTCCCAACATAACTTTAAAAGGGGTTATGAGCATCGGGGCACATAGTGATGATAGAGCCGTAGTAAGAAAAAGTTTTGAAACTACTTATGAGATATATAGTTCACTAGATGGAGCAACAATCTGTTCGATGGGAATGAGCGGAGATTTTGAACTAGCCATAGAGTGTGGGTCAAACATGGTTAGGCTTGGCTCCTTGATGTTTGATAAGTAAAACTACTTAAAAGCTTTTTTGAACCTAAATCTTACCGCGTTACTTTGTGGATTCGCAATAATTTTTTGCTGATATGCTATCATCTTTTTAAAAGGGTTTAAAAAATTATCTACATCTGATTTTGTTAAACTCTCTATATTCCACATGTCTAACAACTCCAGCACACTAAGTGTTGATTCAATTGTAGAGAGGCAAAACTCAGCTGGTTGTTGCTTTATTTTAAATTGACTCAACCTTGTTGAATCAAAACTAATATGTTTTAAGGCTTGTAAATTTTTGGATTCTCTTAACATCTTTAAAGAACATGCCCAAGTTGAGTCTATAATAAAAATTGCTACCCTATTATCACTACTGATTGTTGTTTTGGAGAGATTTAGGGATTCTTTTGATGGATATAACACATAACTATCATGTGTTGAGATGATTTCATTGACCGCTCTGTGACATGTGAAGTCTATGCCAACAAAAAGTTCAGAATTATTCAGTGAAAGATGCGTTAAATGACCTGTTCCATTTTTGACTTTTTTAAACTCTTTTGGATGCATAAGTATGACAAACTTAGTTTTAGTATCTACCACATGTACAAACTCACACATGCAAGAATTTTTAGGTCTATAACACCTGTAGCATCTTGGTCTATCTCCAAAAAATGTTTTCAATGCCTACCTAGTGAACGAAGAGGAGTGATAAGAGGTGCAAAATAAACTACCTCATCACTCCAGTTACTCAATGGTTCTGAACTACTATCAAATACAATACCTTTATATCGCAATAAGGCTATTTTATCCTCATCCTTACGCTTTATTGTTTGTGCTAATTTCAAAAACTCTTCATTTGAAAAACCATATGCAAAAGAGTAGACCTGAGTATCAGATGATTGAATTAAAACATTTAGATATCTTGCATCTTTTAATTTAATCTGTACAAGTCTTGAATTGTTTCTTCTATATACCTCATAATACTCCTGCGAATTGTCAAATAGATACATAACAGTATATAAACCACCGAAGTTAAACTCATACTCCAACGCAGTTCTTGCATCTTCGTAAAAAAGCACCCTACCATCAATGTTTTGAAGCTTATATCTTGTTACAAATAGATCTTTTATATTTAAAAAGTCTGTATCAGTTATCTTGTTACCAAGCATTATATTGCTAGAGTCATAAGTAAAAATAAGTTCTTTATTTTTACTTATATTTAACGAACCTGTACTACATCCAATAAACAACAGTGATATAAATAAAAGAAAAATAGTATTTTTCATAAATCTCCTCTGTTTATCTACTCAACAAGAGTGGTACTCCACCCCTCATAAAAACCATTGTTTTCTTTAATTGCACTAAAAAGTTCTTCAACCACTTCTTTAAGTTCCTCATCTCTCACACAGTGTTTTTTGACTAATGCCACTCCATGATTAAACTCTTCATTGCTGATATCATCTTTAAAACTAAAACCATCTAAAGTAAGAGTATTTATAAATCTATTTTTCTGAGTTGGTGTTTCAAATGAGATATAATGCTCAACATCTCTAGCCATACTAAGATTATCACCCTCTTCTTCAAGTAAAAAAATAATTTTTGCACTTTGTATATGACAAAGCTCAAGTTCACTCGGCAAAAGTTGAGATCTATAAAAATCCCATTTTGTATCTCTGACAACATTACTTTCATATATGTAATTTGAAGGAGTTAAAATTTTATTTACAATAGAATCAAGTTTTTTAGAATCATATGCATAAAAATAAAACTCACTCCAACCATCAACAACCCTACTTCCAACATAGACAGCCCTATCTTGATGTTCTAAAGCGATAATTAAAGCCTCTTTAGTCTCTAAAAACTCTTCAAATCCAGATAAATCTTCATCGATGCCATCATATTTTACAAAAACACTCAATAGCCAAGGATTCATATCTTTTGAAGTTTCTACGCCAAGATTTACCTCTATTGAAACTTCATCTCTATCTTGGGTTCTTTTAAATATCTCTCTCATTAGATATTTATAACCTCATTAACCTCTAAACCAAAACCACTTAAACCTACAAAATCAGGTTGTTTCAGCGATGTTAAAAGATTCATTTTTGAAACACCAAGGGATTTAAGGATTTGAGCACCAGTTCCTATCTCTTTCATCGCAGCATTATCTTGATGAGTTGTTTTATTTATAAAAACCAATACACCACTATTTTGCTTCAAATATTCTATAGAGTTTACAAGATTATTATATTTTTTTTGATTTAAGAGAAGCTCTATGTCGGGTATAACATTGTGAACCCTAACATTTGCTATCTCTTTTGCAGCATCAAAAACTATGGCAGTATGCTCAATCTCATCATGGTCTTGAAATGTGTGCTTTTTCACTTTAACACCAAAAAAATCCATATCTTGAACTTCTAACTCATTTACAAGCCTCTCGTTAGCTAAACGATACTCAACAAGATCAGATATAAAAACTGTTTGCAGGTTGTGCAGTTCACCAAAAATATCTAAATCATCTCGCCTTGCCATTGTTCCATCTTCTTTTATGATTTCACATATTACAGATGACTCACTAAGACCTGCTAGAGTACATAAATCAACAGAACCTTCCGTATGACCAGTTCTTACTAATGTACCGCCATCTTTAGCTATTAAGGGAAAGATATGACCAGGTTTTACTAAGTCATCTGCATGTGAAATTGGATTTGCCAATATCTTGATAGTATCATCTCTCTCTCCTGCTGATATGCCGGTCAAGGCATCTTTTGCATCCACAGAAACTGTAAATGCTGTTTCATATGATGATGTATTTGAACTAACCATAGGATTCAAATCTAAGCGAGTTGCAATAGATTTACTAAGGGCAACACAGATTAAGCCCCTTGCATGTGTCGCCATAAAATTAACATGTTCTGGAGTTGAAAATACCGATGCATATACCAAATCACCCTCATTTTCTCTATCTTCATCATCTATCATGATGACCATTCTTCCCTTTTTTATCTCTTGAATCGCTCTTAATACTCTTTGTGTAGGTGTCATATATTCTCTTTAATTAATTTATATATGAATTATACATAAATGTTATTTAAAAAGAGTTTGTAAATTTAACTAAAATTCTCTTGACATTAAAAAACTTTTTGTCTATAATTTCGGCTCACAAACACACAGTTGTTTGTTTAAATACCGCGGAATAGAGCAGTTCGGTAGCTCGTCGGGCTCATAACCCGAAGGTCGCAAGTTCAAATCTTGCTTCCGCAACCAATTTACCCCTTAACCATCGGCTTTATAAGGCTTCTAAAGAGAAGTAATATTATTTAAAATATTTGAGTGCTACCTATGTGCTACCTTGCATTAATAAAATTTCAATATTTAGAGAATTTATATTTATCCAGTTCAGTTGGTGTCAATATTAATTTTTGGTATATTCTTGTTCCAAATTCATAATCTGTTTCCTAAACAGATAAGTTGAAATCAGTACTAATATTATAAATTTATTAATTGTCATTTTATTTTAAATTCCTTCATTAACCCAATTTTAAACTTGAACTGTATATCTAACACTTCTACCACTACTTCCCTCTACTTGTACTATACAACCTTTTTTCAAAAGTTCAGCTATATCTCTTGAAGCTGTTGCAGGTGTTGTATTGGCTATAGTGATGTAGTTTTTTTTACTTAAGTTGCCTACAAAATTGTCACTACCCATATCAAGTATTTTATTTATCACTTTAGTTTGTCTTGCATTTAGATTGTCATCTTTGTGTTTATCCCAAAACTTTGTTTTGTCTATGATATAGTTTAGTTGTTTCCTAGCTTCTATAAGTGCTACATATAAAGTATCTAAAAACCACTTACACCAATATGTAATATCAAGTAAATTATCTTTTTGCATATAGCCTGTAGTTCGCTCAAGTGCTTTGTAGTATCCTTTTCTATCATCATTTATACTTTTTGACATGGTATAAAGTTTTGATATATTTGAGCTTTCAATAGTAGAGAGTACTCTATCAGTCAATGCTCTTGTAATCCTACCATTTCCATCATCAAGTGGATGGATAACTACAAACCAAAGATGTGTAATAGATGCTTTTATTAATGTTGCAGGGGTATTGTTGTACCAATATATAAACTGTTGCATCTCATTTTCTAATATATCTCTTGGTGGAGCTTCATAGTAGATATTCTCTTTGCCATAATCACCTGAAACTATTTGCATATCACCATCACTTCTAAATGATGCTATATTTATCTTATGAAGATTGCTATACCCTTTTTCAAACATTGCACTATGCCATCCAAATATTTTATCTAAAGTTAAATCATCTTTATAATTTGTATTGGCATCTATAAGTATATCTACATAGTGGTCTTCTTTCTCTTTTGGCTTATAGTGCTTAGGAGATTCTAAACCAAGCTTTTGTTTGATAGATGATCGTACACTGTTTCGATTTAATATTTCACCCTCAATAGCACAACTAGATATTATCTCATTTTCCAAAGCATTTAATCTTGTTTGTTTTATATTGTACTCATCCATAACACTTAAAAATGCTATAAGTTTACCTTGCTCTAAACTAACCTTTTGTACCAAAGGCTCAAGCAGTTTTTCATCATAAGTAAAGTTTGGATAGTCTTTATCTTGCCATATCCATTTAGGTTTGTTTTGTGTATTCATTTGAAGAGTATAGCTAAGATGATACGATTAGTCAAATTAATCGTATCATTTTTGATGTGGTTATATTGTTAGTTACAAAGATAGTTTCCAACATCTTGTACAGACCATGAGTTATATTTATTACTATTCTTTTAGGCTCATAACCCGAAGGTCGCAAGTTCAAATCTTGCTTCCGCAACCAAAATAAAATTTAAATATCTTGTAAACTCTTCAAAATTATAACTTTCTTCATCTTTAACATCTATCCCAAATAATTCCATAAGGATTTATAAAATTTATCTATGCTTGTGCTTAAGGGATGTTTAGTAAAAATTTTAAGCCACCTTATTGGTGGTGTAAATTTTTAATGAACCTGCCTTGAGTGCAATGATAGTTTAAATTTTTTATTCTTATGGAATTATTTGGGATCTATATACTATTAAAAATTGTTCTAAAAACAAATAGTTAAATATCACTCTTTAATATTTGTACCTATTGTAAATATCAAACTTATTTTTGATACAATTAGGAAAAAAGAGAGAATATGCAGATAAAAGTTCAACCTATGGGTATTTACCAAACCAACTGTTATGTTGTGAGTGTTGATGCTAAAGATTTTATTATAGATCCTGGAGTAGATGCTATGGGATGGATAGAGAAAAATGTTACTAACCCCGTAGCTATCTTAAACACTCATGGACACTTTGACCATGTTTGGTCAAATGCAGAGGTTCAAAAGAGATTGGGCATCAAACTCTACACTCCAAAGGGTGATGTTGCTATGCTTAAAGAGAGTAGTTGGATGAAGGATTTACCACCATCAACACCCGATGTGATAGTAGATGACAATCAGGAGTTTGATTTTGATGGAGTAAAAGTAAAGTTTCGCCATTTTCCAGGACATTGCCCAGGTTGTTCTACTATAGAGATAGGAGATGCTATGTTTAGTGGTGACTTTATCTTTGAACGCTCCATAGGAAGAACTGATCTTCCCTATTCATCACCTAGTGATATGAAAGATTCTTTAGAAAGATTTAAAAAACTAAGTTATGACAAAACTGTATATCCTGGTCACGGTCCAACGACCACAATCAAACAAGAACAGCAATATGCAGACTACTGGATACAAAATCTATGATAAAAGATCATTTTAAATAAAGAGCAGATGAGTGGGATAAGGGTGATATTAGAGTCAAAGGTGCTAAAAAAATAGCAGATGCGATAGAACTACATGTAAACCTAAATAACGATATGGAGATACTAGACTTTGGAGTTGGTACTGGACTCCTAGGTTTTGAAATTGCAAAAAATGTAAAACAGGTCTATGGAGTAGATATATCTTCAAAAATGATAGAAAATTTACAAGCTAAAAACACCCCTCAAATCAACATCAAAACATATTGTCAAGATATCATAAAGGAACCTCTAGAAAAAGAGTTTGATGGTTTGGTTAGCTCTATGACCCTGCATCATATTCAAGATTTAAAATATTTCTTCGATACTATATATAAAAACATTAAAGATGAGGGTTTTATTGCGATTGCTGACTTAGAACCCGAAGATGGAACATTTCACTCAGATAACAATGGTGTTTTTCATTTTGGATTTGATAAGAAAAAACTGTGTCAAACTGTTAGAGAGAGTGGCTTTAATGAAGTCTGTTTTAAAAATATAAATACTATCAATAAACCACATAAAGATTTTGGAATATTTTTACTAACCGCTAAAAAAAACTAAACTAAACCACTCTGGACTGGAACTCTAGAGTGGTTTAGTCTTTCTCTTGAGAATCTTCATCATCAAGAAGCTTTAACTTCAATACATGTCTTTCCGTTATAACTGTTTTAAACTCACCTTCAAAAACTTTTATATCTACTACAAATCCTTCTACATGTACATTTCTTTTTCTACCCTCTTTATGTCTAACTTTTGCTATAAAATCCACTTCATCACCAAACTTTACGGGAGAAAGAAATTGACAATCACTGCCAACTAAGACTACATTTTTTTCATTTACTGCAGCCATTGCAGCATAATCAGCAGCACCAAATATAAATCCACCATGTATTAAACCTTGGTCATCAACAACCATTTCTGATATTGTTTCAAGCCTAACTTCCACATAACCAATATCTATCTTCATAATCTCACCACAAAGATCAAAATTGATATTTTCATGAGTTTGTAAAATAACAACATTTTCATCTTCATTAGAATCATCAATCTCTAATTCATCATCAACTAACTCTTTATTTGCACTCACTTTTTTTCCTTAATAAGTTTAACATATACCCTCTTTGGAGCCGGATACCCCTCTACAGTTTTTGAGTTGTCATTTTCATCTAAAAAGTCTTCTAAAGATTGACCCTCTATCCATGATGTTTTTCTCTGTTCACTCGCATCTGTTGTAGAAGTTTCAAGTAGCTCAAAACTATGAAACCCTGCTCTTAAACACCAGTTCCTCAGAGCTGGTATTGTTGGCACGAAATATATGTTTGGTATCTTTGAGTAAGATGATTTTGGACATAAGCAAACCTCATCTTCACCATCTATATAGAAAGTATCTAAAATAACTTCACCCTCTTTATCTAAACCCCTAAACAACTGTTTTAGCATAGCTACCGGATCACTTCTATGATAAAGCACACCAAGACAAAATATAGTGTCAAACTTCTCTTCATAAAACTCTACATGTTCCACACCCAAAAGCTCATAAACTATATCACTTTTGACAAAATGATTTACAAAATCAAACTGTATTTTATACAGAGGCGATGGATCAAAACCAACTAAAAGTTTTGGCTCATCCTCCTGCATACGAAAGAGATAGTAACCATTGTTACAACCTATATCGGCAACTCTTTTATCTTTTAAACTAAAATATTTTCTAAGGAGATTATATTTTATACTACTCTTCCATTCAGCATCTATGAAACAATCAAATAACTCAAAAGGACCCTTTCTCCAAGGCATCAACAATCTTGCGACTTTTTCTATATCATCGCATGTGGAACCATTAACCTTTATGACATCATCAAACTCTACACTACATGTAGTCTCTTCTAAAGCATCAATGGCATCACGAAGTGGTTTTATATTTTTCCAAGTCATCCACTTCTGTCTATCTTTTCTTAAATCTTCTAAATTCATAGTTTACTCATAAATAATTTTTATCATTGTAACAGAAGCATCTTAAGATTTTTAATTATTTACTGACAAATAATTCTTATTTTAATGTATTTTTTGTATAATTCTTCTAATTTTACCTTAGGAATTTTAATGCGTTTAGAAAAAAAAGCCACGGTTGTTTCTACCTCTGTTGCAGCACTGCTTGTTGTTATGAAGATGACGGTAGGAGTCTTGAGTGGCTCCATCGCTGTTTTAGCTTCAGCTATCGACAGCTTGCTTGACCTCACTGTTTCACTTTTCAACTATTTTGCTCTCAATACGGCTGAAAAAAATGCAGATGAACAGTTTAACTTTGGCAGAAGCAAGATAGAACCACTTGCCGCAGTTATTGAGGGAACCGTTATCTCTCTCTCGGCTATCTTTATCTTCTACGAAGCACTTTTGAAGATCGCTCACCCTAGAGAGATGCACTATATGGCTAGTAGCATCTGGGTAATGCTTGCTTCACTCATCATAACCTTTGCTTTAGTTATGTTTTTAAACTATGTTGCAAAAAAAACAAAAAACATGGTCATAAAAGCAGATGCTCTTCACTACAAAACAGACCTTTTCACCAATGGTGCAGTTCTTATGGCATTAGCACTTATCGCTATGACAGGAGAGAATCTCATCGATCCAATACTTGGTATCGCTATCTCTATCTATATGGTATATTCTGCTATCCCCATAATAAAAGAGGGTATTTTGATGCTTCTTGATGCTGCAATGCCAGAGGAAGATAGAGAAAAAATCATCGACATTATAAAAAGTGAAAAAGAGGTTACCGACTATCATTTCTTGCAAACAAGAGAGTCTGGTTCGCATATTTTCATCTCTGTGCATGCGGTCTTCAATATGGAGATTTCACTCTATGATGCACACCTAATTGGTGATAGAATTGAAGAAAAAATAGAAAAAGAGTTCCCAGACAATGAAGTTCATACCATTATTCACATGGACCCTTATGATGATTCCATCATTAATGAAATCGAACATAAACACTAATGAATTTTTACGCTCTCATCATCGCAACAGAGATACTCAATGCAAGAAGAGAAGATAAGCATTTTAAGTTTGTTCGTGATGAGTTGCAAAAATATGGTTATGAGCTTTTTGCTTCCTTTATACTCAAAGATGATGTTAAGCTTATAACAAACTGTTTAAAAATGATTCAAAAAGACAAAGATGCCATACTCTTTTCTTTTGGTGGCATCGGTTCAACTCCTGATGATTTAACAAGAGAGATAGTATCAAAAGTTTTTACCTCTAAACCCCTAATCCGCCATAAAATTTTTGAAAAAGATATCATTGAAAAGTTTGGTGAAAATGCATATCCTCATCGTATTCATATGTCAGACCTACCACAAGATGCAGAGCTTATCTTCAATCCCATCAATAATATGTCGGGCTTTTCTCTAAAAAAGAGATTTTTCTTTGTTCCTGGCTTTCCAGTAATGGCACATCCTATGATAAGCAGTGTAATTAAAGAGTTATGCTCTATACATGTGGATAAATTCAGATTAACACTTTTAGCACAAACAAGTGAAAACACTTTAATAACACAGATGAAACTTATACCACCACATGTGGAACTGTCATCTCTACCAATCTTTAAAGATAATAGACCCAGCGTTGAGCTTTCACTCAGTGGCTTCAATAAAGAAGAAGTAAAAAAATACTTTGATATTTTCATAAAAGAACTTAAGAATAAAAATATATTTTACGATATAATTTCACAAAACTAAAGGAAAACTCATGATAAAAAAAATTTTAATTGCACTAGCTATAACATCTACTCTACTTAGTGGCATAGATCTATCAAAGATGGCTGACTCCGTAGATACAGATAAGGCAGTTGATTCGATTAAGACAGAAGAAGCACTCAAAGCTGCATCCAAAGGTACAGATATAACTATGGATGATATATCAAACAGTGTAGATGGCGACAAAGCTATAGATTCTGTAGATGGAAAAAAACTTAGTCAATCTTTAGGTCTATAATTTTCATGAAAGAGTACCCAAAAGATCTAAAAAATTCTCACTCACTCTTAGCAAAATACCTTACAGTAGAGTTATTTAATGAGCTAAAAGATAAAGTCACAACAGATGGCTTTAGACTTGAAAATATCATAAATTCTGGAGTTCATAATCTTGACAGCGGCATAGGTGCCTATGCTGGAGATGAAGAATCTTATGAAGTTTTTGCTCCACTTTTTGATAAAATAATTCAAGATTATCATGGATTTAACAAAGAAGATAAACACAAAAGTAATCTAAATCCAGATGATTTAAATGCTCCAAATCCTGATAAAGATGGTGATTATATTGTATCTACAAGAATAAGAGTCGGTAGAAACATTGCAGATATTCCATTAGGAACTGCTATCTCAAAAATGCAAAGAGATAAGATTGAAAAAGATGTTTCTGAGATTTTAAATTCATTTAAAGACGATCTATCTGGTAGATATTATCCATTAAACAATATGACTCAAGAGGATAGCGATTCTCTCATTAGTGATCACTTTTTATTTAAGACTGGAGATAGATTTTTAGAATCTGCAGGATTAAACAGAGATTGGCCACACGGCAGAGGCATATTTCATAATGATCAAAAAACATTTTTAGTGTGGATTAATGAGGAAGATGAACTCAGAATAATCTCAATGCAGCAAGGTGGAGATATAAAAGAGGTATTTACCAGACTCACTACCGCCATAGCAGAGATAGAAAAAAAGATAAAATTTGCATATAATGAACATCTAGGCTATATAACAAGCTGTCCTACTAACCTTGGAACTGCCATGAGAGCTAGTGTGCATATAAAACTACCAAATCTTTCTCAAAAGGAAGATGAATTCAAATCTATCGCAGAGAGGTATAGCGTGCAGATAAGAGGAACAGATGGTGAACACTCAGATTCTAAAGGTGGCATATATGATATTTCCAATAAAAGAAGATTGGGAGTTAGTGAAGTTGAGTGTGTTCAAGACATGTATGATGGTGTAGTTGCGCTTATAAAAAGAGAAAAAGAGTTGCGTAGATTCTAAGGGCAAAAAAACAAACAAGATGAAAACTTTTAACTTACTCCTTGTTTTGCTAATGTCATATCTGCTGAGTGGCTGTAATAGCTCATCATCAAAACCACTAAATGTCAATATTATTCATATGAATGATATTCACTCTCATTTAGATGAAGAGTCTATCGATCTAACATTTAAAAACACCAAAGTTCGTGTTGATGCGGGAGGATACCCTCGCGTAGCTACAACTATTAAAAATCTTCAAAAAACTCAGAACAACACCATCTTATTAAATGCTGGTGATGCTCTTCAAGGTACACTCTATTACACACTTTTTAAGGGTGAAGTAGACGCTAAGATGATGAATGCCTTAGCTTGGGATGCTTTTGTTCTGGGAAATCATGAGTTTGATGATGGAGATATAAATCTAGAGAACTTTTTATCTCTGCTCAATATCCCCATAATAACCTCAAACATATACGCACCATCCAATGATAGACTTTTTGAGAAGTGGAAACCATATATTATTCGATACTATGACGGGGAAGCTGTTGGAATCATAGGCATAGATACCATGTTTGATACAAAAGAATCCTCTAATCCAGGCGATAATCTTGAGTTTTTTGATGAGATTCAAACTACACAAATCTATGTTGATGAACTTGAAGCGATGGGTGTAAATAAAATCATACTTTTAAGTCATTTTGGTTTTAAGAATGATGTTGATCTTTCTTCACATGTGAGGGGTGTTGATATTATTGTTGGTGGGCATTCCCACACACTACTAGGTTCCTATGGTTCTTTAGGCTTAACAACTACAGATAATTACCCTAAAGAAACTCTTTCTTCCTCAAATGAAAAAGTTTGCATAGTCCAAGCATGGTCATTTGCAAAGATTGTTGGTAACCTACAAGTAAGCTTTGATAAATATGGAAGGGTTCTCACATGTAGTGGTAAGCCCATACTCAATATCTCCGGTAATTTTACTATAAAAGATACTCAAGGAGAGTATGAGGATATCAATAGCTCTTTTAGAGATGAAATTATATCTATAATTAATTCAAGAGATGATATCGAGATAGTCCAAAAAGATCCTACTTTTGAAAATATACTCAACAGCTATAGTGAGCAGGTTGATGAGAAAAAACAGGAGTTCATAGGTTTAGCAGAACAAACGATAGTTCATATCCGTATTCCAAACCATGATTATGGTACCAATAATGGTTCTGCATATCCACTAGGAAGTGATGTTGCTCCAATAGTATCTAAGGCTTTTTATGAGCGTGTAAAAACTTCAGATGCTGTTATTTTAAATGCTGGCGGTGTTCGTATAAATATAGATGAAGGTGATATAAGTATAGGCACGGCATATACACTTCTTCCATTTTCAAACACACTATACAATCTACCTATGAAAGGCAGTGAGATTCATCAAGTTCTTGAAGATGCACTCTCTAACTTTTATGACAATGGTGGTTCTAGCGGTTCATTTCCCTATGCTTATGCCTTGCGTTATGATATAGATATGAAACAAAACAAGGGAGATAGAGTTAAAAATCTAGAAATTCTTGATAAACAAACAGAGCAATATGTCTCAATCAACCACGATAAGCTTTATACCATAACTACCATAAGCTATCTTGCATCTGGAAAAGATGGTTACACTACTTTTTCAAACATAAAAGGTGAAGATACATATTTTGATTATGCAAACAGCTTTGTTAAATATGTAAAAGCTTTAAATTCCGATGGAAAAACTATTAAAAAACTACCATCTTCTGAGCATTGTATTAAAAGTTATCTAGATTAAGCTAATAGACTCCAGATTAAATCTGGAGTCTAGCTTCTATAGCTACTTTGCATACTCTACAGCCCTACTTTCTCGGATAACATTTACTTTTATCTCACCAGGGTATTGAACTTGCTCTTCTATATCTTTAGCTATCTCTTTTGACATTAAAATAGATTCATCATCATTGACTAAACTAGCATTGACTATAACGCGTATCTCTCGACCTGCATTGATAGCATAAGCTTGTTTTACACCCGAATGATTGGATGCTATCTCTTCTATCTGTGTCACTCTTTTTAAGAAGCTCTCTAAAACTTCGCGTCTAGCCCCTGGTCTTGCAGCTGATAATGCATCTGCAGCACAGACCGCTCCACACTCTATGGATTCTATCTCTTCATGTCCATGGTGAGCATAGATAGCATTGATAACTACACTATTTTCATTATAGCGATTACAGAGCTGGGCACCTAAATCTACATGGTTTCCATCGTGATCATGTGTTAAAGATTTTCCTATATCGTGCAACAAACCTGCTCTTTTAGCAAGTCTTGCATCTCCACCCATTTCCGATGCCATCATCCCTGCTAAATGTGCCACCTCCAATGTATGAGCTAAGGCATTTTGACCATAACTAGCTCGATACCTTAACTTGCCAACAAGTTTCATAAGCTCTGGATGCATAACACCAATATCCATATCAGACACAAGTTCTTCACCCTCGCTTAAAATTCCAGACTCAAACTCATCATTGACTTTGTTAAAGATCTCTTCTATTCTAGCGGGTTGAATTCTACCATCTTCTATTAACAACTCTAAAGTCTTTGTTGCAATCGCTCTACGATAAAGATTAAAGCTACTTACAAGTATGGCATTTGGAGTATCATCTATCACTATATCAACACCTAAAAGTGTCTCAAGAGCTTTTATATTTCTACCCTCTTTACCGATTATACGACCTTTTAATTCATCATTATTTAGATGAACCAAGTTTGTTAGTCTTTGAGATGCAAACTCTCCGGCAAAACGACTTGTTGCTTGAGCAATAATAAAATTTGCTTTTTTCTTGCCTTCAGTTTTTGCCTCATTTTCATATTTTCTTACTATATGAGCGATATCAGCGCGTGATTTTTCCTCTATATTTTTAAGCAAAACACTTTTGGCTTCATCTTGAGTCATTCCCGCACTATGCTCTATCGCATGCAATGCTTCATCAAGAGTTCGCTCATACTTTAACTTTAGAGAATTTAATGATTTTTCATTTCTCTTCAAGTCGGTTTTTCTTATCTCTATAGCTCTACTGTCATCACGAATTTTTTTCTCTTCGTTTTGTTTAAAGCGTTTAAAGCTTTGCTCTTTTCGTATCACATCATCTTCTCTTTGATGTAAATCTGCCTTGGCTCTCTCTTTTGCACTCTCAAAATGTTTTATAGCTTCAAGCTCAATCTCTTGTGATTTGAGATTTGATTTATGCAAAAGCATCTGTGCTTCATTTTCTATGGCACCCGCTTTTGCTTTTGCTTTATCTATATATACATCAAAATTAGCATTAGTAATTTTTTTAGAGATGAAAAAGCCAACAAGCCCACTTACAGTGGCTATCGAGCCACCTAGTAGTATCTCATTAAACATTATCTTTTCCTATTCTCTAGCCGTACCTTTGGTGTTAATAATATATCACATGTAATATCGTAATCATCACATATAAGTTTTTTTGTAAAACATATCTCTGGTTGTATAAAAATCGTATATGGTCTCTTTTTTAACTTTGCAAAGAAACGATCATACATTCCTTTACCAAAACCTACTCTTTGTAATTTACCATCTACACCAATTATCGGTACTATGGCTATATCAATTTTATTTATATTTCTAATTGTATTTCCCGCTTCAAATATACCAAATTTCTTTTTCTTAAGCGGTAATCTAAATGGTACTACTTTAAAACTTTTGTTTTGCATAAACGGTATAAAAACATCATTATTTATTCGCATCTGTGTGAGTGTCTTTCTTATATCCACTTCAAAACCTAGAGGATAGTAAAATAAAATCTTCTTTGAACGCAGACTAGACAACTCTTTTAAAAGGTATCTGTTTATCATCGCATCACGATAGTACTTATTACATGTTGGAATATTTTTTATCTTTTTTAGACAATTTTCTCTAAATTTCATTTTTGTAAGAGGCATATAAAAACTTTCAGTTATAATTTCACACATTTTACAATAAAAAGGTATTTTAATGTTTAAAAAATCAATAACTGCACTATTTTTCACCTCTATTTTATTATTTCAAGGGTGTACCAATCAAAACAAAAAGCAAGATGATGCAGAAAAAATAGATAATATGATCTCAACAAATGAATATGTTTTAACTGCACTAGACAATAAACAATATATAGTCAAGAAAGAAGATAATGGAGCATTTTTACTTAAAAATGCAAAAGGTAAGGTTGTTATTTTTGATATATTTGCTACTTGGTGTCCTCCATGTCGCTCAGCAGCCACACATCTTAGCTCACTTCAAAAAAAATATAAAGATGATTTAATTATCATAGGCATAAGCATAGAAGAGAAGATACCAAGCTCAAAACTCCAAGACTTTCGAGAAAAGTACAATGCAAACTATATCTTAGTTAACTCTTCTCAAAATCGTCCTTTAGCTGATACCATTGTAGATGAGCTAAAACTAGGAGATAGATATCCTATCCCTATTATGGCACTCTATAAAGATGGGAAATATATAAATCATTATATTGGCTCTATAGAGGAAGAACTTATTGAAAATGATATTAAACTAGCACTAGAGTAGAAAAGGAGCAAAATATGTTTGGTTTTATTAAAAAATCCCTCTCTAAAACTGCAGAGGCGATTAGAACTGTTGCTCCAAAGAAAAAGATTACATTTACAAAAGATGAACTTGAAGATATACTACTTGAATCCGATGTAGAGTATGACTTAGTTGAAATTATACTAGAGCAAACCTACCAAGAAAAAATATCTAGAGATATCTTACGCTCTAAACTTTTAGCAACTCTTTCACATACAACATATACTCAACCTGAGTACACAGCTCCTTTTGTTGAGCTTATTGTTGGTGTTAATGGAGCAGGGAAAACAACTACTATCTCAAAACTTGCTCAAAGATATAAAAATGATGGTAAAAAAGTTATCTTAGGTGCTGGTGACACCTTTCGTGCTGCAGCTATCGAGCAACTAACCCTATGGTCACAAAAACTTGATATCCCCATAGTAGCATCAAAACAAGGGCATGATAGCTCTGCTGTTGCTTATGATACTATCGACTCTGCAAAGTCAAAAGATTTTGATAATGTAATAATAGATACAGCTGGACGATTACACACCCAAACAAATCTATCAAATGAACTCAAAAAGATAAAACGAATCTGCGATAAATCTCATAATGGTGCTCCTCATAGAACCATTCTTATCATAGATGGAACTCAAGGTAATTCTGCAATCTCACAAGCAAAAGCCTTTGACGATATGATTGGCATAGATGGTATTATAATCACTAAGCTTGATGGAACAGCAAAAGGTGGTTCAATCTTTTCAATAGCCTATGAGCTAGAACTTCCTATTTTATATGTTGGAACAGGTGAGCAACCTGAGCATTTAATACCATTTGATAAATACGAATTTGTTGATGGCTTACTCGATGTTATTTTTGAAGAGGAAACTATAGAAGAAGATAGAGTTGAAAATAAAGAAGTATTTGAGGCTAAAGATGAAACAACTATCAAAATTCAAGATACTACACAAGAGATAGAAGAAGATTCCATAATCGATGAGAATGACACTACACAAGAGTTATTAAATCAGTTCCTAATAGATGAAAAATTGGTACTAGTTAAAAAAATATCAGATGAGAAAATTTTAGTAAACTATGCAAACACTCCTGTAGATACATATATAGAGTTTCAACATGACAGATGGAGTTATTCTAAGTAATATTTATAAAATTTTTTAACAGTTCTATTAATTTTATTGGCTCTGAGGTACTTGTGGAAGTGAGTAAAAGAGAACTGGATTATTTTTAAAATCATCCTCACTCTTATAGTTTTTAGGGTTGTTTTAAGCTCTCTTTATTTATAAACAAATCCTAACTTGTGGATTTTATCCGTAGATATACTAACTTCTAAATCGCAAAATATAATATTTAATTCATTATTCTGACTCAAATTCAAACTCTTTGCGAAGCTTTCTTATAAACTTCCATTTCACTACGCCTACCAAGGGCTACAACTTCTATTATGATTTTTTCATCTACTATTTTATATACAATCCGGATTTGTTTATTATCAGCATACATCTTTCTACATCCAGAAAGGTCATAGCCATTTTTATTCCCAAGGAGCTTTCCTAATTCTGGGGACTTTAGAATTTTGTTAAACTGTTTAATTATCAATCGTTTTTGAGAATGTGAAAACTCTTTTAAATCTTCATCTATTTTAGGATGAAAACTAAGACTATAGTTCATCTAAATCAATTCCATGATTTATTGCTAATTGTTCTAAACTAATATACTCAGACTTTGGTGTCTTTTCCCTCTCCTTAACAACATTATAAATCTCCATATGCTCCATATAATCAAGGGCTTCTTGCATACGCTCATACTCTTCTATAGGTAAAACAACAGCTTCAAGCTTGTTGTTTTTAGAAATTACAAATCTATCTTTTGAGTAGCTTATCAAGTCATTTAAAACACCAGAAAAACCTCTTGCCATCTCACTTGCTGAAATTATCTCATCTCTTGTATATGCTATCATTTCTATATCCTATTTTATGTATTATTTTACATATTATAGCACATACTATTTTACTTCTCTCTTATATTCCCAATATATCAATAGATTCATTAGCTTCTAGTGCAGAGACAATGTTTGAAATACAGCAAATATAGGGGTCACAAATATAGCTTGGGAATTCATACCTTAATTTGTGTTGTTATTGCTGTATGCACTCCCAAGCAGAGCATGGGAGCGAGGAATAGTTTTAATTGAGTAGGAGTTCAGCAATATGCCTTTGAGTAATTAAAAGATAAAAAATAAACTCTAAGAAGTTTTAAACTCAGTTAGTTTAGTTTTTAATTGAGCGCTCAGGGTGTCAATCTCACTCGATGCATCTGCCACATTATGAATATTTTCTACATTTGCAGTTACGGATTCATTTGCAACATTTACAAGTTTAATCATATCATCTGTATCTTTAGTCATCAACTCAGTATCACTCAATGTTCTCTCTGATGCTTGAGTCGCTTTATCAACTATCAAGACCGTTTCATTAATCTCTTCTTCAACTCTATTTGCAATATCATGAAGCTCATTAACCATCTCAACATTTTTGTTCATAACATCGCTAGAAT
>JAYEGN010000217.1:0-7491 GCA_034659115.1 Campylobacterota bacterium | reverse complement strand
TGCCTTGAGTGCAATGATAGTTTAAATTTTTTATTCTTATGGAATTATTTGGGTTTATGGTGTCTTTAATATTCAAAACTATATATAAGAGATGCTAATCCAGAATAGATAAAATTTTCGTTTACTATAGGGCTATTAGTAGCTTCATTTGGGAGTCTATCTACTCTTAAATTTATAAGAGCAGAGAGATTTGATGTAAATGGATATTTTATATAAGTTTGCACTCCAAGTTGTAATCCAGCATCTGCTATATACTCTTGTCTAGCTCCAAGTTCTTCCTCTTTTTTAACTCCATAATAATAATCCATAAAATCATCTGATTGATACACGAAAATTAAACTAGGATATAATGAAAAATCACCTAACTTTATATCGTAACCTATTTCTGTTTTTAATAACCAAGAATTATATCTATCTAGTACATCCGTTAAAGCCATTATCTCAATGTAAGCTTTGTCAGTTTTTGCACTAAATGCTAAGCCACCCTCAAAAGTAGTTTCCCTTTCTTGCATACCTATTATATCATCAGATTCATAGCCATAAATCCTTGGTTGAGCTGTAAAAGAAAATCCCCAAGCGTAGTCATCTTGTTTATCTCCTAAAAAATATATTCCAGCTCTACTCCATCTAATATATATATAAGAGTTGTCAAAAAATATAACTGGCGATGCAATAATTTTGTCTTTTACACCTTTATATGGTTGGGATTGCATAAAGGGACCTAAGCCTATAGTAAGTTTCTGCTTTTCATCTTTTGCATTAGCTATTGAAAAAACAAATAGTAAAATTAATATATATCTCATTTAACTCTCCTAATTAGGTGAAAATAGTTTGGATCATTTGCCTGATAATAGGGCTCTATTATTGCATTTTGATAGCCTTGAGATCTGCTTATACTGAGAACTTTTCCAACCTTTAAACCCTTGAAAAATATATTATCAAGTCCAGAAGTTGTAACTATATCTCCAGCTTTAATACTAAACCATGTAGGTATAAACTTCACTAGTAGATTCTCTTCATTATTGCCATGTACGATGCCGGGTGCTTTTTCTTTACCAACATAAACAGCGTAAGAACTTTTAAAATCCTTATTTAAAAGACCTAAGGCTTTATCATCTTGAGATACTACAATCCCTGCGACTAGTTCATTATAGATCAATCCATAAACTTTAGATGAGTTGTAGTCTTTAATATCTATCCAGATTTTATTGAGATCTCCAAATTTTTGATACGAAATAGTTCTTACAAGCTCAACCTGTGGAGTTAATTTGAGTTTTGAATTTTTTATTTTGTAAAGGTCACTTATTTCTGATGCCATCTGTTGCATCACCAGATGATTGTTTTCATATTTTTGTAGTTCTTCTTTTAGAGAGTCTATCTTTGTAGCTTGAAATGTATATCTTTGGAAGCTGTTTTGAAGTATAGTTGTTAATTCATGATAGTTTATTTTAAAATAGTTAAGAGTTGAAATGAGTGGACTTTGTATAACATTTGTAAAGTAAAATGCACCCACAAAGAGTGCAATAAAGATTGTAAAAAAGCCAACTAGCTTTTTATTCATTTTCGAAAAGTTCTTGCAGTATATCTATCTCTTCTAGAGCGCGCCCTGTCCCTCTTGCAACTGCAAGAAGTGGCTCATCTGCAACAAAAACAGGAACTTTTACTATATCTGCTAAATATTTATCAAGTTGGCGAATAAGTGCACCACCACCAGTTAGTATAATGCCTTGATTGACTATATCACCAGAAAGATCTGGTGGCATTTTTTCTATCACCTCTCTTAGGGCTTCTGCAATCTCTTTAAGTGGTTCTTTCATAGCTTCTCTTGCATCTTCACTAGTGAGTTCTATGGAGCTAAGAAGCCCCTCAACCTGATCTCTACCATTTACAATCATAGTTATCTCTTGGGCTAAAGATACAGCCGTTCCCACATTGATTTTAATCTCTTCAGCTGTTCTCTCTCCGATAAGCAGATTGTATTTTTTCTTAACATAATCAACTATACCTTTATCAAGCTTATCTCCGGCGGTTCTAATAGATTTAGATAAAACAAGCCCACCAAGTGAAACAACACCTATCTCTGTTGTGCCACCACCTATATCAACAACTAAGTTTCCTTGAGGCTCACGAATATCAATTCCAGCTCCGATAGCAGCTGCCATAGGTTCCTCTATAAGAAAAACTTCTCTGGCTCCTGCACTTAAAGCAGATTCTCTAACAGCTTTTCTCTCAACCTGAGTTAATCCATAGGGAACACAAATAATAATTCTAGGACTAATAAGAGAGCTTCTACCATGTGCTTTTTCGATAAACTTTCGAATCATCTTTTCTGTCATATCAAAATCTGCTATGACACCATCACGCATAGGACGAATAGCTTTGATATTTCCTGGAGTTTTACCAACCATCTCTTTTGCTTCATGTCCTACAGCAAGAACTCTTGCATGACCATACTTTTCAGTTTTTACCGCAACAACCGATGGTTCATTAATGATAATTCCACGACCTTTAGCAATCACAATAGTATTTGCAGTTCCTAAGTCAATAGAGAGATCATTTGAAAAAAGTCCTATTAGTTTGTTAAATATCATCTTGCCTGCCTTACGCTATTTTTTGAGTTGATTTTTTTATATAGATTGGTTCTTCATTATCATCTATAACCCCTGGAGTGATTAAAACTTCATATCCTGCATATTCTGGTAGTTCATACATTATGTCTATCATATTTTCTTCAAGTATTGCACGAAGTCCACGGGCACCAGTTTTTCTTTTTATTGCTTTGGCTGCAATCGCTAAAAGTGCATCATCTTCAAAGTTTAGTTCAACATCATCTATAGAAAAGAGTTTTTTATACTGTCTTATTAGAGAGTTTTTTGGCTCAGTTAATATGCGAACCATATCTTCTTCGCTTATCTCTTGAAGTGAAGCGATAATAGGAAGCCTTCCAACTAGTTCAGGAATAAGACCATAATGAACTAAATCATCTGGTTCAACCATATCAAAAGTAGTTTGCTGTTCATCTTTGGTTTTTTTATCATGCCCAAAGCCTAAAATATTATCACCCTGCTTTCTTTTTAAAATCTCATCTAAACCATCAAACGCACCACCACAAATAAATAAAATGTTTGTAGTGTCAATAGTAGTAAACTCTTGATTTGGGTGTTTTCTTCCACCCTTTGGCGGGATATTTACATCAGCACCCTCAATGATTTTAAGGAGTGCCTGTTGAACACCCTCTCCAGACACATCTCTTGTGATAGAGCGATTTTCACTCATTCTTGCAACTTTATCTACCTCATCTATGAAAACTATACCCTGCTGTGCCCTTTGCACATCCCCATCTGCCGCTTGGATAAGCTTGGTAAGAATGTTTTCAACATCTTCACCAACATATCCAGCTTCAGTCAGACTAGTAGCATCTGCTATGGCTATAGGAACATTTAAAATTCTTGCAATAGTTTGGGCCATAAGTGTCTTCCCACTACCAGTAGGTCCAATAAGAAGAACATTAGATTTTGCTATCTCTGTATCATCGTCTACAACCATATCTGTTTTAAAAATTCTTTTATAGTGATTATAAACAGCTACACTCAGAAGTTTTCTAGCTCTCTCTTGACCAATGATATAATCACTCAAAAAGTTATTAAGCTCTTTTGGAGTCATCAACTGACTAACAGCTTCTGTTAGTTTATTGGTATCTGATCTTTCACTCTCTTTCTCGTCACCAAACATAATCTTATATGCTGAAATAACACAGTTTTTACAGATATAAACACCATTTCCAGCTATCAATGGATTCTCTTCTCTTTCACTAGCATCACAAAAACTACAATGTCTATTTATCATATATTTTTCCTCTCAAATGGGATTCCTCTTTTTGTTTTTAATATAAAATCACATAGGTCATTGACATAGTGATTCTGTGTATTTTCTAATATTTCACTTGCTGCATCTTTTAAAGGTTTTCCAGATTCAAAAAGTTCTCTATAAGCAGATTTTAGAGCATTTATATCATCTCTTTCTAGCTTTCTTCTAAGTCCAGTTAAGTTCAAACCTCTTAAACTAGCTCGATTACCCTCAGCCATACAAAATGGAGGTACATCTTGAGCAAGTGCTGAAGCACCGCCAATCATAGCATAATCACCAATATGAATAAATTGATGAACAGGTGTCATTCCACCTATTACAACATAATCTCCAAGCTCTACATGTCCAGCTAAAGTTGCCGCATTTGCCAAGATGCAATGATTTCCAATGATAACATCATGTCCTAGATGAACATAGCCCATAAACAAGTTATGACTACCAACAATTGTTTTTCCACCACCACCTTTAGTTCCAGGGTTAAAAAGGGTAAACTCTCGTATGGTATTGTTATCACCAATAATTAGCTCAACATCTTCACCATTAAATTTCAGATCTTGTGGAATCGAACCGATAACTGCATGTGAAAAGATAGTATTGTTTTTTCCAATAGTTGTTTTGCCATATATACAAGAGTTTTGAGCTATCTTAGTACCATCACCAATAGTGGCATTAGCAGAGATGAAACAAAAAGCACCTATCTCAACATCATCACCTATCGTTGCACCATCTTCAATGATAGCATGTGGGGAAATTTTAGACATTTTGTAAACTTTTACTTGTCAACTATCATAGCTTTTAACTCAGCTTGAGAAACTAGAGCATCATCAACAAAAGCTTTACCCTCTAACATCCAGATAGCACCTTTTTGCTTAACAACACTTATGCGATATTCTAATCTATCGCCGGGTTTAACAGGTGCACGGAATTTTGCTTTATCGATACTCATAAAATAAACAACCTTATTTGCTGCTTCTTCTTTTGTCATATCCATACTTTTAAATGCAAGTATTCCACCAGCCTGAGCCATGCCTTCTAAGATCATAACACCTGGGTATATCGGATGACCAGGAAAATGACCCTGAAATATATTATCGCCAATTGTTACATTTTTAAAACCTACTAATGATTCATTTTGAACAATCTCTGTAACGCGGTCTAAAAGTAAAAAGGGGTAACGGTGAGGAATGATTTCTTGAATTTCCATAACATCCATAGTCATAAGTAAAAGCCTTGTAATATAATTTTGGACATTTTACCCAAAAGAAGATTATAAAATGATTAGTTTTTCTTTTGTGTCTTCATAAGTTTTAGCATCTAGTTCAATTATTAGTTTTACATGTGGTATCTCTTTTATAACAATTATCGGTGTTAAACTGAGTTGTTCATCCTCACATGTAGCCCTAAAATCAAGCTCTTGCTTAAGGGTTGGTGGGTTAAATATCAACTCTTTTATGGTGCTATATCTACTCTTACATATAAGATTGAAATAATCTAGAGTCACAAACCTAATCTCTTCACGATTAAAATAGTGAATATTATTACATGTAAACTCTATGCGACCTTGTGCTTTTTTTCGTGGAAGTGTTGAATAGCTTAATGCATAAGCTTCAATATTTTTAGTTTTACCCTCTGTGATTTTTAACGATATCTGTCTATAGTTTAAAATTTTTTGTTTTATGATTTTATATTGTATGCCATCATTTTCAAGTTTCATTCTTTGTTTATATATCTCTAATCTTTCCTCTATGGATGCAGGTAAAATTTGTCCAGATATAGGAGAAAACATCTCATCCATAACTCTTTGTTGTTGTTCTCTTTGCATAGTCAAGCCAAATATACAACCACAATAATCTTGTCGATACAGTTGTTCATCTTTTGTAACTTTTGCTTGGTCTTGAGTGCCACCCTTTGCTCTATAATCAACCGCTATAAACTCAACACCAAACTTCTCAAAAAAAGCATCTCCACTCTTTTTAAGTTGCTCTTGAGATTTTAAAGGACTGACAAGTAGGGTGGTAGTGATTTTTTTCTCACCAATTTCAAGAGCTTTTTTAGCACTTATTTCAAAGCGTCTATCAAAACAAACCTCACATCTTCTACCCTTTTCAGGTTCATTTTCTAAGCCTTTAACCACCTCCATCCAAGTCTCAAAATCATACTTTCCCTCTAAAAGTTCAATACCAAGTTTTTTACATGAGCGTTGCACATCAAGAAGTCGTAATTGGTATTCAGAATATGGATGAATATTTGGGTCATAGAAGAATCCAGTAAGCTTTTCATCCGGAAAATCACTTTGAAGTTTTTGTAAAAAAAAGTGTGAATCAACACTGCAACAGATATGGACTAAAATATTAGTTCTCCTTAGAAATCAAAATAAAATACTACCATAACTGTTAAAATAAAGATATAATATGTGTGATTTAATGAGATATGAGGAGTGCAATATGAAAATTGATGAATTAAAAGATAAGCAAAATATAAAGTGTTTTAAAATTTATTTTACACGAGAAGATATTCAACAGGTTCTTGTACACTTGGTAGCAACCTTGTACCATTTGGAGAAAAAAGAGAGAGTTTTTGTATCTGGATTGGAGAAACTTAAAGCACAATTGAGAATATATGAGCATAGAGATCCTGAAGAGTTAGTAAAAATATATAAATTAGATAATCAAGCATTGATTGATATTTTTAATACTTACATTTTACAAAACGATATCTCATTTAAAGAACTATATAGGCGATGTGAAAATTCTATAGATCTTAATGAGGAGTGGATAAAGCATGATGAAGATGAATTTGAAGGAAAATTTATATCAAGAAAAGAAAAAAATACTTTTTTACAGAGAATAGAAGATCTTAAAAAAGATAAGCAAGTGTTAAAGATATTTAAAAAACTAAATACTTTAGGTGAAAATTCTGAAATAAGTAGTGTTATTGTTGCTTAGTTATTGGATTTTTTGGCTACATTACACCTCTAAAGAGGTGTTGAACTAAGGTATTATCTATTCTCTAAAACTTCTATAGAGTTAATAGCATCTTGCCCTTGGATTTGGCTAAGAACTTTGAAGCTTTCTTCATCATCTTCTTCAATAGCACCAAAAACTGTGTGAACGCCATCTAAGTGAGGAGTATCAACAAAAGTTATGAAAAACTGGCTTCCACCTGTGTTTGGTCCAGCGTGAGCCATTGAAAGTGTTCCTGGTCTGTGAACTGAAGTATTTGAACCTGTTTCACATGCGATTGCCCAGTCTGGTCCACCTGTTCCTGTTCCAGTTGGACAACCACCTTGAGCCATAAAACCAGGGATAACACGGTGAAAGTTTAGGTCATTGTAAAAACCTGTGTTTGCTAGGTGTGCAAAGTTTGCAACAGTATTTGGAGCTTCCTCTGGAAATAGTTTTAACCAGATATCGCCTCTAGCAGTAGATACTTTTGCATATTGTTGTTTTAGTGAATCTTCGGCACTTATTTCGTAATCTTTTAGTTGTGTTCTTCCAAACATTATTAACCTTTATATTTTAATCTTGAAAGTATAGTTAAATTTTCTAAATATTGTATAATACACAGATGAAAATAGCGACTCACTTTAAAAATATTACGATAAAACAAGCAAATATATTTACA
>JAYEGN010000216.1:0-28958 GCA_034659115.1 Campylobacterota bacterium | reverse complement strand
ACAAAGACAGATAAGAACACTCTCTACATGTAGAGTAGAAACATTAGATACGGAGTTAAGGTTTAATCCTTAGAAGCATACTCCGCATTAATCATCATCTGCATGGAAGAGAATTGTGAGTTAAGTCTACTTATCATGGCATCGTAAGCGATAAACTTTTTCTGTAGAATCTCATAACGGGCATCAAGTGAAGATTTTTGCTGGGTGTGTCTCTCTACAAGACTCTCTTTACTTGCATCGAGATTATCTGAAAAGTTACTCATGAGTTTTTCGTAACCCATATAGCTGTCCATTTTGGTATTGAGCTCTGTAAATATACCATCAGTCGTACTATCTCCACTAAAAAATAGTTCCATTCCTGATGCATCAGTTACATATTTTTTAGCAAAAACATCATTGTCTAAACTCATGACACCATCTCTATCGACATCTATACCGTAGTCCATGAGAGATTCTCCATTTGAGTTTACTTTTGTAATGAGATTTGTTAAGTCTCTAGAGATAGATTTTACAAAACTCTCACCATTAAAGATACCAACGCTTCCAGTTTCTCTATCTGATCTTGTCATATCTTGAAGATTGGTCATAAGACTATTGTAGTTTGTCACAAAAAGAGAAATTTCTGAGCTTATGGATGTATTGTTTTGCGCTATTGCAATCGAAGCGCTATCGGTAGCTTCTTGATTTTGATTAAGTTCAATAGTTACTCCAACTATTAAATCACTTATCTCGTTGCTGTCACGGCTTATCTCTATGCCGTTGTATTTAAAAGTCGCAGCCTCTGCTACTTGGATATTGTCAAGTTGCAGTTTAGAGCTTAGACTACTATCTGCATCAGTAGTTGTAGTTTCTGCTAAAGTTTGTGTAGCACTTGTTGATGTAGAGGTTCCAGTAAAATCAAGTCCATTAGTCTTTGACTCTATAGTAAAACCATCCGCTGTAGCTACTGCAGTATAAAGTGCGCTTAGTGTTTCATCACTGTTTATTGCTTGTGCTATTCTTGTCCCAGTTTCTGCTTCTGATTCACCATCCACTAGGTTTATATCTATTTCATTAGTGCCATCGCTCCATGTAAATACATCTCCAGCTGTTGCATTACCGGTTAAGGTTGTAGTATCTAGCTGTTTGGCAGCTGCAACCGAATCACTAAAAGTGATAGCCTTGTTTGTATTTACAGCTGTAATAACAAGTTCGTAGTTATCTTCACCAACTTGTAGAACTGATGCTGTCATCTCATCCCCAGCTAATTCATTTATGCTATCTTTAATGTCATTGAGTGAACTATCTGCTGTATAGTCTATATCAAAATCTTTTCCATCGACAGTTACTGTAAGTGTACCAGCACCTAAATCGACAATGGGTGTAGATTTAGCACTAAGTGAAGCAGAGTTCCATACATCTGATTCAGCTTTATCAACATCTGTGATGCTGAAATCTTGTACATTGGAACCAGACTCCGCTGTTACTGTTACTGCATCAGTATTTCCAGTTACACTACGACTTAGGTATAGGTTATCGCCATCAAGAGCAGATGCACTCGCTTTAAAAGTAGTCATGAGTGTATCAAGTAGTTTATAAGCATCCTCTTTCTGATTAGCTAAAGTGATTTTATTTTCTAGTGGCTTGATTACATTTGTCTCATCGACTTCACGAAGTTGATCGAGCAGGTCTGATGTAAGTACTCCAGAGCCGATTCCAAGAGAGTTAATAGTTGACATGATAAATCCTTTTATCTATAGTTGTTTATAACTTTATTAGTAGTAATATCGACTAAAAAATAAAAATATTAAATTCAAAAAAATTATTTGAAAAAACTAAAGTAAATATCTACATTACCGATCTATAGGGCATGAACAATTATGAAGATGATAAAGAAACTAAACAAACTAAAGAAAAAGGATCTGACATGTATGGCAATGCTGCACATAATATTTACGCACAAAACAATATAGGAATTGAGTCTCCTGAGAAGTTGATTGCGATGCTTTATGAAGGTGTACTTCGTTTTAATGCACAGGCTAAAAAGGCTATTAAAGATAAAGATGTTGAAAAAAAAGTTTATTGGATTAATCGCTCTGTAGCCGTAATTACAGAACTAGTTTCTACTCTAGATATAAATCAAGGGCAAATTTCTCAGTATTTAGAGGGTTTATATGCTTATGAGATTAAACTTCTTGGTGCTGCAAGTTTAGAAAATGATATCACTAAGATAGATGAGGTTAGTAATGTTTTTAAAGGACTCTCAGAAGCTTGGAGAGAAACTACAAGTGTGGATTAATAAGTTTAAAGTAGCTATAGCAACTCAAAACAGTGAGTTGATTCAAGAACTTTTAGCTGAAATCCCATCTTTTGAAAATCTTGAGGATGCAAAGCAAGCCTTGTATCTTGTCAAAGAAGCTACAGAGTTAATCGAGCAACTCCAAGACAAACTTTCTGCTCAAATGAAACATTTAAAAAGTCATATAGAGTTTTTAGATGCGACAACTGTTGTAGAGGTTTCAAAACTAAATATTAAATCATAAGCTTTTCTTACTTATTCCAAATTTTATACTTCGTATGGTATAGTCACTAACAACGGCACCTTTTCTCATAGTAAGTATATGTTCAACTGCATCAGCTATATCAGACACCAATAGCTTTTCATCCTCTTTTTCACTTGTTTCAAATCGTAGTTTGTCATAAAAACCGCTCTGTGTCATATCTGGATTGATATTTGTAATACTTAGCCTACTTTTACGAGTCTCTTCAAAAAGTGAATCACCAAAAGCTTTTAAGCCCGCCTTTGTAGCGCTGTAAACTCCTGCAAACTTGCTAGCCCTTAACGCTTCAATGGAGTTTATATTGATGAGGTAACCATCATTTTTTTTTAGGTCACGGAGCAGGGCATTTGTGAGTAGCATCGGTGCTGTAAGGTTTAAAAAACTCATCTTTACTATGGTCATAGCAGAGAGTTCTTCGTGTGGCTCAAATCTGCCAAAACCAGCACAGTTTACCAAGATATAAATATCCTCTTTTTTTAGTTGTTGGCAAAGATTTAGCGTTGATTTTTCATCTGACATGTCGCTCTTTAATGAGCTAAAATTATCATCATTAAATGTTTCATCCCCAAGTGTTCTACTCACTCCAATAACTTTAAAACCCAGCTTGAGAAGCTTTAGGGTTATCTCTTTGCCGATTCCACTACTCGCACCCGTTACAACTGCCCTCTTCATCATCCAACCTTATTTTAGCTATAATCATAGTATGAAAAACATATATATCACAGACCTTGACCATACATTTTTGAAAAATGATTTATCTATTAGTGATTATACTCAAAATATTTGGAACTCCTACTCATCTCACTCTATTTTAAGCGTTGCAACTGCAAGAACATATAAAAAAACAGCACAATTTTTAAAAAATATCCATGTTAATGCTCCGATGATACTTTTAGATGGTGCCTTAATCGCTACAATAGATAAAAAGATTATAGATACAAAATTTATCCCTAAGGATATAGCAGATACCATCATAGAAGAGGGGGCAAAATTTGGTATATATCCATTTGTTTTAGCCCTCGCTGACCAAAATCTAAATGAGGCTTTTTTACACTCAGACATATTAAATAAAGCTCAACAAGAGGTTTTAACTCGCTATGTAGGGGATGATAATTTAAAAGAGTGTAGAAATATAAGGGCTATGGATGATAACTTTAAAATAGTCTATATGGGGGATGAAAAACTACTACAAGAGTTGGCTCTACATGTAGAGGGTATATTTGGTGATGAACTGAAGTATATCTTAGCTCCAGAAGCCTATATAGGATGTTATTTTCTTACTATACTTCATAAAAATGCCGATAAATCACACGGCATTCAAAGTGTAAGTGAGTACAGCGGATTTGATTTGAAAAAATTAACTGTTTTTGGAGATAATTACAATGACTTAGGTATGTTTGAACTTGCTGGAACTTCTGTAGCAATGGCAAATGCACAGTTAAAAGTTAAAGATAATGCAACGGTTATTTTACCCCATACAAATGATGAAGATGGTGTTGCTAAATATTTAGAAGGTCTGAAAAATGGTATATAAATCAACTCTGTTTCCTATGATAATCATAGGGATTCTGTTTTTTATATTTGGTTTTGTGACTTGGTTAAACGGCTCACTGATACCTTTTTTAAAAGTTATTTGTGATCTGAATGAATTTCAGGCACTTTTTGTAACTTTTGCTTTTTATATCGCTTATACAGTTATGGCTTTGCCGATGTCTTTTATCTTAAATAAAACAGGCTACAAAAATGGTATGGCTATCGGTTTAGCTATTATGGTTGTTGGTAGCTTGGTATTTATTCCTGCAGCTCTTAGTGCAAATTACATACTTTTTTTGGTGGCACTTTTTATACTTGGCACAGGACTTACAATTTTACAAACTGCTTCAAACCCTTATGTAGTTCTCATAGGACCGTTAGAGAGTGCAGCTATGAGGATAAGTATTATGGGGCTTATTAACAAGAGTGCGGGGGTTTTAGTGCCTCTACTCTTTACTAGCCTTATACTCTCAGGAATCGGCTCACTTGCAGAGATCTCTCCTAGTGAGATAGATGGATTAGCACAAAGATTGATAACACCCTATATAGCTATGGCGATAGTGCTTAGTTTTTTGATACTTTTAGTGAAGTTTTCATCTATTCCTGAACTTGAGTTTGAAAAAGAGGATGAGTATAATCACGATACTATCTTTCACTTTCCACGAGTTGTTTTGGGTGCAGTTGCACTCTTCTTTTATGTCGGTATCGAGGTAATAGCTGGAGATACTATAGGTCTATACGCACAAAGCCTAGGTTTAGAAAATGTAACAGCTCTTACCTCCTACACTATGGTCTTTATGGTTTTTGGATATTTGGTGGGAGTGATTTTTATACCAAAACTACTTTCACAAGAAAAAGCACTTATTGGTTCAGGGGTTTTAGGCATACTCTTTTTGCTTGGTGTAAGTTTTGCATCTACAAGCTCACATGCAATCTCTGAGGTGTTGTGGGGATGGAGCGGTATTATGACTCTTCCCGATACAATCACCTTTGTAGCACTTCTTGGTTTTGCAAACGCTTTGGTGTGGCCAACTATCTGGCCATTAGCATTGGAGGGACTTGGTCGCTATACTGCACAGGGAAGTGCTTTGCTTATTATGGCTATAGCAGGTGGAGCAATTTTGCCACTAGTTTTTGGAAAAGTTGCACAGATTAGTGCTAACATGCAGCTATCCTATCTAGTTGGAATAGTTTGTTACATATTCATTTTATTATATGCTACAAGATGGCATAAAAAAAGTTCTTGGAGTTAAAATGCTTGAATATATTGAGATAAACAATGAATCAGCATCTGCTAAAATAGCCCTGCAAGGAGCACATCTTTTTGAGTATAAGCCCTACAAAAAGAAAAATCTTTTATGGGTAAGTGAGGTAAGTGATTTTGAAATAGGCAAGGCTATTCGTGGTGGAGTTCCGATATGTTGGCCATCATTTGGCATGAACAATCTATCACTGCCTCAACATGGTTTTGCAAGAACTTCGATGTTTGAACATGTAGAGACTATAGAGATAGATAAAAACACAACTCTAACGAAACTAAGACTCAACTATTCACAAGAAACATTGAAGTTATGGGCATATAAGTTTGAGTTAGAAGTAAAAATAACTGTGTCGGATAGTTTAACCATAGAACTTACAACAACTAACTTGGACGATAAAAGTTTTAAAATCACACAGGCACTTCATAGCTATTTTAATATATCAGATATCTCACATGTAGCAATCACAGGCTTAGATAAAAAACCATATTTAGATGCTTTGAGTGATGAAAAACTGCTTCAATCTGGAGATATTACCTTTGATAAAGAGATCGATAGAGTATATCAAGAAGTAAAAGATGAGATTTTACTTCAAGACAGAGATAGAATCATAACTATTGAAAATGAAGGCTCCTCTTCGGTAGTTGTTTGGAATCCTTGGATAGAAAAATGTTCAAAGATGAGTGCGATGAAAAAGGATGCTTACAAAGAGTTTGTTTGTATAGAATCAGCTAATGCTTATGATGATTTTAAGGTTATTCAACCAAGACAAAAGCATAAGTTAAAAATGAGTATAATAAGTAATGGAGTTTAGTATGAAAAAAATGTTAGTAGTTTTATCTATTGTAGTCGGAGTTATTTTTAGTGCATGTGCTAGTAAAACCGATAGATCACAAGAGGACTATATAAGAGCAAACAAGGTCTCTGCTGAAGCTTTAAAAGATTTAGAAAATGATTAAAGAGAGTGTAGTTTATAAGAAGTGGTACCCCCTACACGATTCGAACGTGTGGCCTACGCCTTAGAAGGGCGTTGCTCTATCCAGCTGAGCTAAGGAGGCATATAAGTCATAAATGACTAAAGGTTTGTATATCTGAATTTCTAATTTCTTTACTTCGCAGAAGTAAAAGCTTTAGTGCCGCAGCGGCTAGCTGAAAAAAATATGGACTTGTTCATATTTTCGTTTTTAATAGTGGTACGCCCGATAGGATTCGAACCTATAACCCTCGGAGCCGAAATCCGAAACTCTATCCAGTTGAGCCACGAACGCTTCCAATTTTTAGTTGTTATAAAGTTTTTATATTTAAAGTTATCCAATGGGGTGAGATACGGGATTCGAACCCGCGACCCCCGGCACCACAAACCAGTGCTCTAACCAACTGAGCTAATCTCACCATAACGAAAGTTATAAATATAAAATGTAAAAGTGGTCGGGGTGAAAGGACTCGAACCTTCGGCCCCCTGGTCCCAAACCAGGTACTCTAACCATACTGAGCTACACCCCGACCTATTCAAAAACCAAGTACATTACTGATTAGTGAGCCGGAATTATAGTCAATAAGTTACAAAATGTCAATACTTTTTATATAATTCTTTTATATATTTAAAATTTCTTGTATAATTACCTCAACAAAAATTAGGGTCGTAATTTATGAAAATAGCTAGGTTTAGTAGGATTGGTTTTATTTTAGCAGCAGCAGGAAGTGCTGTAGGACTTGGAAATATATGGAAATTTCCCTACATAGCAGGTGAATATGGAGGAGGGGCTTTTGTCTTAATCTATCTTTTAACTGTACTGCTGATAGGTTTTTCTATTATGATAGCAGAGATGTTTATTGGCTATATCGGCAGAAAAGATGGTGTAACTTCTTTTGAAGAGTTAGCTCCAAAGAATAAAAATCTGTGGAAATATGGTGGTTTTCAAGGTTTAGCCGGTCTTTTCATTATGATTTTTTACTCCGTAGTTATTGGGTGGATATTTCATTATGTGACAACATCCCTCACATCACTTCCAGCTTCAGTTGAAGAAGCAGAGGCAACTTTTACGACTATGCTCTCCTCAGGTGTTTGGACACAACTTTTTTATCACACCCTAGCATTTATCTGGATTACCTATGTTTTAACTAAGGGTATCAAAGGTGGTATTGAAAAGATGAACCTTATCTTGATGCCAACTCTTATGATTATTCTTCTTGGAATGTTCGCCTATGCTGTTTCGCTAGATACATTCTCTCAAGCCGTTGAGTTTATGTTCTCCCCAGATTGGTCAAAAATAGATGCAGATGCTTTTGTAACCGCTGTTGGTCATGCATTTTTTACGCTCTCTCTTGGCATGGGTGCTATTATGACATACTCCGCTTCAATGGAGAAAGGCTCAAACCTAGTTACAAATGCTTTTTGGGTTGTATTTTTAGATACTGCTATCGCTATAGTAGCTGGTCTTATGCTCTTTACTTTTTTGTATCAGTATGGCTCAGGTCCTGCAAAAGGTCCCGGTTTAGTCTTTATCTCCCTTCCTGCTGCTTTTTACGAGATGGGTATCATTGGTAATGTTTTTGCTGTTCTTTTCTTTGTAGCACTAGCGTTTGCGGGACTCACCTCATCTGTTTCACTTGTTGAGCCTATGGTTCAGTATTTTATGGATAGATTTTCTTTTAGTAGATTAAAAGCTTCTATATCTATGGGTCTTTTTTTCTACCTCTTTGGTATTATCGCTCTGCTCTCAAATATAGATGGTTTTAAAGAGGTTCTAACATGGGGAGATAAAAACTTCTTTGATTGGGTGGATCATATAACTGCGGCTATTATGCTTCCTCTTGGTGGTTTAGTTATGGCTGTGTTTGTTGGCTTTGTGATAGAAAAACAGAGAGTTGAGGCCAAACTAAGACCTCAGCTAGGATTTGCCTTTGATATTTGGTACTTCTCACTTCGCTACATCACTCCAGTTGCTATGTTTATAGTTATGCTATCGCTTATGGGAATTTTATAGACTATGGATATAGCAAGCGAGTGTAAAAAACTACTCTTTGATGAGGGCATAGACTTAAATTCAGAGATAGACTTTGATGTTAACGGCAGGGTTCATACTTTGAGTTTTGAATATATTATAGACACCTACATGTTGGCATCAGATGAATCACAACTACTCTTTTTTTCTGCAATGCAAAAAGCACAAAAAGCTAAAGATATGGGAATCGATAAGTTTTTCGAGGGGATGGGTCAGCTTCTTTTGATGACCCATCTCTCTAGCAAGCTAGAGGTAGATTAGAACTGAATCAGTCCATCTATTGGGCTTGATGCAGTCGCATAAGGCTTTTTAGCTATTCTTCCAGCTAGGTAAGACATACGACCTGCTCTAACTGCGTGCTTCATCGCCTCAGCCATTACCATCGGATTTTGAGCTTGAGCGATAGCAGTGTTTGTTAAGACACCCTCTGCACCTAACTCCATAGCATAAGCAGCATCACTAGCACAACCTATCCCAGCATCAACTATAACAGGCAGATCAACAGCATCTTTGATAAAAGCAACATTGTAAGGATTTTGAATCCCTAAACCACTACCAATAGGAGCAGCAAGAGGCATAATAGCGTGAGCTCCAGCATCTTCAAGTCTTTTAGCCATTATCGGGTCATCGGAAGTGTAAGCCATGATAGTAAAACCATCTTTACTTAAAACTTTACAAGCTTCTATAGTTGCGATTACATCAGGATAAAGAGTCTTAGCAGTATCTCCAATAACTTCAAGCTTAATAAGGTCGATACCAGTAGCCTCGCGTGTAAGTCTAAAAGTAGTTATCGCTTCTTCAGCTGTAACACACCCAGCAGAGTTTGGTAAAAACTTTACATTAGTCCCAGCAAAAGTATCTCTAAGATTTTCTTTATCTGGGTCTGTAATGTTTAAGCGACGAACTGCAACAGTGATAAGTTCACTTCCACTAGCAAGTGTAGCATCTTTTGTCATCTCAAAAGAGTCATATTTTCCACTTCCAACGATTAGGCGAGAACCCAACTCATACTTTCCAATTTTTAAAATGTTATCCATCTATAATTCCTAAATATTTAATTGTCGATTTATAGCATAGGTTATCTTATAGATTCCCTATCTCTGCTATTAAATCATCTGGAGTAAGAGAAAAATCAGCACCTTTGTATCTTTGAACTAATTTTGTATGAGCAAGTGAAGCGTTGATAGCAGAATCAAGACTACCATAACCTTGTGCTAGCAGGGCTCCAACTAAACCACTCAGCACATCACCACTTCCCCCTTTTGCTAGGGCAGAACTTCCATGTGGATTTATAAAAAACTCTTTATCTTTGCAGATAATCACATTCGCACCCTTTAAAAGAAGGGTTACATGTGGATAGGACTGACAAAACATTTCACAATATTTAAACCTGTCGTTTTGTAGTTGGGCTATGTCTATATCAGCTATTTTAGATATCTTTAGCAAGGATACAAACTCTTTTGGATGGGGAGTAAGCACCAGATTTTCTCTTTTTAAAATATCTAAAAGAGCATCGATATAAAAAATATCAGCATCAGCGATTAGAGGTAGAGCATTATCTAAAAATAGTTGAAAATCTTCATCACTAAATTTTTTTCCAAGACCCATACCGCAAGCCAAAGCGGTTGCGTTTAAAGGTTTTTTTTGTGAATACATAAGGGTATGTGGCAGATTTGAGAAATCATCTCCGATCAAAGTTACAAGTCCACTTCCAAATCTAAGAGCACTCAATCCACTAATGATACTTGCACCAGACTTTTCTCCACATGTGATAGCTAGATGACCATAGCTACCTTTGTGAGTGTTTTTTTTATCTCTAAATGGGAGTTTAATATCATCTAAATCAAGTAGATTCCAGTTAGATTCTTTCTCGTAAATATCCCTAGAGACTCCTAGATTTAAAACTTTTATCTCTCCAACATACTCTTTTGCTTCATCGCTAAACATAGATTTTTTTAAGGCACCCATAGTCAATGAGATATCGGCTTTAAATATATTTTCATCACATTCGCCATTGCTTTTAAGACCAGATGGAATATCACATGCTATCTTGTAGGCATTGAGTCTGTTTACAGTTTGCATAACAGCCTTGGCTTCGTAGTCAAAGGCTCCACTGAAACCTGTGCCATAGAGGGCATCGACTAAAATATCGCACTCATTTAGCTCTATGGTTTGCTTTAAACCTATCGCATGTGCTCGTTTATTTTGTAAAATAGCCATCTTTGATTTTGGCTCTTTTACATAAAATATAGACACATCGTAGTCCACATGCAGAAGTCTTGCACAGGCTATACCATCAGCACCATTGTTTCCTCCCCCACACACTATGATAACTTTAGAGTTTTTAGGAAATTTAGAACGAATACATGTGGCTATGCCGCTTGAGGCATGTTCCATCAAAATGTCTTCACTTAAAGCAAACTCCTCGTAACATCTTCTATCTAGGTTTCCAACCTCATCAAAAAGCTTTTGCATACCTAACCCCTTAGAACCTTAACTATCGCTTCTGGCATAATCTCAAACTCTATAGTTTTAATCTTATTGCTAAAGCTAGCCATAGTCTCATCATCTGATTTTTCAAAACTTGTTTGCAAGATAATCTCTCCCCCATCAAGTTCGCTACTTACATGGTGAACACTTACTCCACACTCTTTATCATCATCCTCAAAACTTCTTTCTATCGCCATAGCACCCTTAAACTTTGGTAATAGTGAGGGATGAAGATTTATAGCTTTGATATTTGATGTAAATATCTCACTTAAAATTCTCATAAAACCACTTAAAACCACTAAATCTGGTTCATAAGAGTTTATAAGCTTTACAAGTTCACTGTCAAACTCCTCTCTTGAACTAAAATTAGTATGCTCTAAAATTTTCGTAGGAATTGAGAGTTTTTCCAGTCTAGCTAAGCCTTTTGCTTCTTTTTTGTTTGTGATACCACAAACTACTTTGCACTCAACATTATGTAACTTTTCTATGATGTTTTGGGCATTAGTACCCTCGCCACTAAATAATATAACTATTTTTTTCATAAATGAATTATATCTTATAAAGTCAAAAAGGGTATAATCTCATTATGAATTACAAAGATATAGCTAAAGAAACTTTAAATATAGAAGCACAAACTCTGCTAAATGCATCTAAGTATATAGATGATTCTTTTGATAGAGCGGTTGAGATGATTCTTGCATGTAAAGGCAAGCTTATCGTGAGTGGCGTAGGAAAGAGTGGTTTAATAGGCGCTAAAATGGCAGCAACATTTGCTTCAACAGGAACTCCTAGTTTTTTCTTGCACCCTACAGAAGCACTGCATGGTGATTTAGGTATGATAGCTGGGAATGATGTGGTTCTTGCCATAAGCTATAGTGGTGAAAGTGAAGAATTAAGCTCGATACTACCCCATATAAAAAGGTTTAAAACTCCTCTTATCGGTATGACAAGAGATAAAAATTCTACTCTTGGAAACTATAGTGATTTAGTTATAGATGTTATCGTTGAAAAAGAAGCATGCCCCTTAGACATAGCACCTACAAGTTCTACTACCCTGACATTAGCTCTAGGTGATGCGCTTGCGGTATCTCTTATGAGGGCAAGAGATTTTAAAAAGAGTGATTTTGCATCTTTTCATCCTGGTGGAGCTTTGGGAAAACAGCTTTTTGTAAAAGTTTCAAACCTGATGCAAAGAACAAACCTGCCGATAGTCAAGAAAGATACAAAAGTCAAAGAGGCTATTGTAAAGATTAGCCAAGGCAGAGTTGGAACAGTTTTAATCGTTGATGAAGATGATAGGCTCATAGCACTTGTAAGTGATGGAGATATTCGTCGTGCTCTGCTTGAAGACAACTTTTCGTTAGAGGATGATATACTAAAGTATGCAACGCTAAACCCCTCTACATGTAGCGATGAAGATATGCTCGCAAGTGAAGCACTTGTTCTTATAGAAGAAAAAAAGATACAACTCTTAGCAATTACAGATAAAGATAAAAAAGTTAAGGGTGTGTTACATATACATACTCTTATAGAAAAAGGTATATCTTAATCCCAAATAATTCCATAAGGATTTATAAAATTTATCTATGCTTGTGCTTAAGGGATGTTTAGTAAAAATTTTAAGCCACCTTATTGGTGGTGTAAATTTTTAATGAACCTGCCTTGAGTGCAATGATAGTTTAAATTTTTTATTCTTATGGAATTATTTGGGATAATAGATTCTAAATAACTTTTTATGTATAATCATTCATACGATTATATGAATATAGGAGATATTATGCAAAAAATTAGAAGTACATTTACTATATCGGACTTCATTATAGATGAGCTAAACAGTGTTTCATCTGAACTAAACGAGAAGAAAAGTCATATTGTCGAAAAAGCATTAATCATCTATTTTGACAGTATTGATGAAAAACTCTCTGATGAAAGACTCAAAAAACTAGAAACAAATCAAGAGAAACTCATACCAGCTGATGAAGTTTTTAAAGAATTAGGCTTGTAGCTACATGTACAGCCTAAGCTTTTTAAGTAGTGCAAAAAAAGAGTTTAAAAAACTAGACTTTGTAGTTCAAAAAAGCATAAAAGAAAAACTACTCACACTTGCAACAAACCCCGAACTTCTCAAAAATAATATAAAAGCTTTAAAAGGCGAATACAAAGGTAAGTTTAGACTTCGTATAAACCAGTATAGAGTGGTTTTTCAAGTTAAGGATGAAGAGTTGATTATCATTGTTGTTCGTGTTGGGCATAGGAGGGAGGTTTATTATACCAATCCCCATTAAAAACTAAAGCCTAAAACGATATAATACGATTAATAAACTGCACTCTACATGTAGAGTGAGAAAAGAAGATAATATGATGAGACTAAACAAATATATAGCACATCACTCAAGCTACTCAAGAAGAGAGGCTGATAAGGCTATTCAAGATGGGTTCGTTCGTGTTGATGGTGAGATAGAAGATAACCCTGCAACACAGGTAGACGAGAAGGAGGTTATTGTTTATGTTAGTGGTAAACAGGTTACTCCAAGGGATAAATACACCGTTATAGTGTATAACAAACCTAAGGGTGAGTTAGTAACAAAGAATGACCCTCGTGGGCGAAAGACTATCTACGATGGACTTGAGAAAAAGTATAAGCATTTCATACCCGTTGGCAGGCTAGACTTTTTAACGGAGGGTGTCCTACTTCTAACAGATGCTTCAAAAGTAGCAACCGCTCTTATGAACTCCAATCTTGAAAGAATATACAAGGTCAAAATCAAAGGCAACATAACGCAAGAGATGGAAAATGCCATGATGAATGGTTTGGTGTTAGCAGATGCAACTGCTGGTGGACATGAGCTTAGTGATGTTACTAGTATGTCGTTTGCACCATTTTTAGGTTACAAAATTCAAAAAAATGAACCCAATTACTCCATACTCAAAATCGCGATTAGTGAGGGTAAAAACAGAGAGATTAGAAGATTTTTTGCTCACTTTGGAGCAGATGTGGCTGACCTTAAGAGAATCAGTTTTGCAGAGGTCGAGTTAAATAATCTTCCAACAGGTAAGACAAGATTTTTAACAAGAAGTGAGTACTCAGCTCTTTACACATTTATGAAAGCGGAAGAAAAACTAGCAAGAGAGAAGGGTAAAAAGTAGGTTTGAGTGACTTTGCCCATCTATTGCGACCAAAAAACTTTGATGATTTAGTAGGACAAGAACATCTGAGTTCTCCTCTTGCTCCTCTTCGTATACTTTGTGAAAAGGGAGTTTTAGGACATAGTTTTTTCTTTGGTCCTGCTGGGTCTGGCAAAACTTCCTGTGCGAGAATAATCGCTAAAACCATGGATATGCCATTTTATGAGTTTAATGCAACCTCACTCAAGATTGAACAACTTAGAAAGATATTTCAGGAGTATAAAAACACCCTACAAAAGCCCCTTATCTTTATAGATGAGGTTCATCGCTTGGCTAAAAACCAGCAAGAGGTTCTGCTCCCCGTTATGGAAAACAACTCTGTTTTAATTCTTGGTGCATCGACTGAAAATCCTTTTTTTTCACTTACCTCTGCTATTCGCTCTCGTTCTATGCTTTTTGAGTTAAAAAATATCGATGATTCTGCTCTACATGTGGTGCTGCAAAAAACATCTCTACATTCAAACTATACAATAGATGAAGATGCAAAGAGTTATCTTGTTAAAAGTAGTGGTGGTGATGCAAGGGCTATGTTAAAACTACTTGAATTTTCAATAAACATAAACCTACATGTAACACTAAGTTTACTTAAATCATTAAGACCAAATGCACTTAGTGCTGGAAGCAGTGAAACCGGTGTTCATTATGATTTAACAAGTGCGATGATTAAATCTATACGAGGCTCAGATACAGATGCAGGCATCTATTATCTTGCTAGACTTATAGATGGTGGAGAGAGTGCTGAGTTTATAGCAAGGCGACTTGTGATACTTGCTAGTGAGGATGTTGGAAACGCTAATCCTCAAGCCTTAACACTCTGCACTTCAACTCTCACAACAGTTTCAAAAATTGGTTACCCTGAAGCAAGAATAATCTTAGCACAAGCTGTCATCTACCTCTGTGCATCTCCAAAATCAAACGCATCATATCTAGCGATAAACAAAGCCCTTAAGATGGTAAATGATGGTTTACACCTAGAAATTCCTAAAAATATTACACAAAAAAATGAGGGGTATCTCTATCCACATGATTTTGGCGGCTTTGTAAAACAAACTTATCTATCTCAGCCATTGAAACTTGTAGAGCTAAAAGATATCGGTTATGAAAAAAAAATGAAAGATTGGCTTGAAAATATGAAAGTTTTACCCAAATAATTCCATAAGGATTTATAAAATTTATCTATGCTTGTGCTTAAGGGATGTTTAGTAAAAATTTTAAGCCACCTTATTGGTGGTGTAAATTTTTAATGAACCTGCCTTGAGTGCAATGATAGTTTAAATTTTTTATTCTTATGGAATTATTTGGGTTTTATAAAAGATTAATAGTTTTAATTATAAAATAGTATGAAACTACTTAAAACAAGGAAGATTAAATGGAGCTTACATCAACATCAAATAGTATTAAAATTACTGGAAATATCAAGAGTGTCAGTGACTTTTCTCAGATTAAAAGTCTTATAGATGGTGTTGTTATGCAACATCAAAATATTACTATCGATATAGTAGATTCCCTCTCTATAACATCTTCGGTTATCGGTTACTTCAACAAGCTTGTTCTAAAAGACAAGATAAATATAAATATGGGGATAGGAAATGAGCAACTTTTGAATCTTTTAGAAGATTTGAGTTTAGTAGCAACCTTTAAAGCTAGAAGGCTTTAGAATGAGCATAAAAAATAAACTCAACCTTATCGCAACGATAGTTCTTACTTTTTCGATTATAGTCATTGGAATTACTATCAATAATGCAAGTAATGAGAAGGTTATGATTAATCAAGCGATGGAGTTAAATGTATTATCCCATAAGCTTAGTTTGCTTATTCATGAAACTCAGAAGGAGAGAGGGGCAAGTGCTGGTTTTCTCGGTTCAAAAGGTACAAAATTTGTAGATATTTTACCAAAACAAAGAGTTTTAACAACAAAGAGAAATAACGAACTAACTGCATATTTGTCAATTCTTCATATAAACTCTTTTCCTCAAGAGTTACAAAATGAGATTTCTGCTTTTAAGACAGAGATGGATAAGATTGACAACATTAGAAGCAGAGTAAGCTCTTTAGGTATTAGCGTAAAAGATGAAGTGACTTACTATACTAAGATGAATACTAAAATCTTAAATATAGTTGCACTAACTGCAAAATTAGCCAGTACGCAAGAGCTAGTTAAAGCCTTAGATGCTTATACAAACTTTTTAAAATCAAAAGAGAGAGCAGGGATAGAAAGAGCTGTCTTAAGTGGAACATTTGCCGCTGATAAATTTGGTAGTGGAATGTTTGCAAAACTTATTACCCTCATAGCAGAGCAGAACGCTTATATGGATTCATTCTTAAGTATGGCGACTGATAACTCTAAGCAATTTTATAAAACAACTATAGACTCACCTGTTGTAGATGAAGTTAATAGTATGCGAAATATCGCAAAAGCAAAAGCCAATGAAGGTGGTTTTGGAGTGGATAGTGTTGTCTGGTTTAAAACAATCACTAAAAAAATTAATCTTTTGAAAAAGGTTGATGATGAGCTTGCAAATCAAAATACCATACTGCTAGAAGATGTAAAAAGTAGATCACAATTAAGTGCTATTTTAAATCTAGCTGCTTATAGTATATTTGCTCTTTTAGTCTTTGTGATAATGTATATAGTTTCTAAAGGAATCAATAATAATGTTCAAAACTCCCTTGATAAGATCAACTATGTTTCAGACAATCTTGATTTAGCATCTTCAATTACCGTAGGTGGTAAAGATGAGATTTCTCAAATTTCTCAGGCTGTAGAAACTATGCTCATCGCTTTTAGGGAAACATTATATAAGGTAAAAGATGTTTCTAGTGCCACTAGCAATGAAAGCCATAAACTAAGTGATGTAGTTGTTGAACTAACAAACAATGGTGAGATTGCAGATGGTAAAATAACAGAGATAAACAGTTTAGTTTCTGAAGTTGGAGAGAGACTTGACGCTGTTGAGGAAGCATCAATTACAGTAACAGAAGATTTAGATAAAACTTTTGATGTCTTGGATAATTTTGTAAATAAATTAGACTCTGTTGTTCATACGATAGAAAGTAGTAATGAGCATCAGCAAGAGTTGGTTCACAAAGTATCATCACTAACACAACAGGCTAAAAATATTAAAGATGTTTTATCTATTATCTCAGATATTGCAGACCAGACCAACCTACTAGCTCTTAATGCAGCGATAGAAGCTGCAAGAGCTGGTGAGCATGGTAGAGGTTTTGCTGTTGTAGCTGATGAGGTTAGAAAACTAGCTGAGAAGACTCAAAAATCTCTTAGTGAAATCAGTGCAAATATAAATCTTATAACGCAAAATGTTGTTGAAATTTCTCAAGAGACTACAGAAACATCAGAAAATATGTTAAATATTGCAAATTCAGCACAGGAGCTTATAGGCGATTCTGAGGTAACTAAAGAGAACCTCTCTATAACTATGAAGAAATCAAAAGATGTTATGCATCAAAGTACATATATAGCAACAAAAACAAAAGCACTTATTGCAAATATGGATGAGGTAATTGAGCTTTCAAATGAAAATATACAAAACAGAACCAAGGTTGACAACAGCGTAATTGCTCTTTCAAATGATGCAGATAATCTACAAAATGAACTGAATAAGTTTAAAATTTAGGATAAGATGATAAATACAATAGCTGTTAAAGAAGAGAATGTTATAAAAAAACTTCAAGATAAGGAGCAGTACAACTCTTATCAAGAAGAGTTGGGTTTTGCTAAAGAGTTAAATATATTAAGAAACGATTTTTACTATCAGATGATCGATTACAAGGGTGTTTCACTTGTTGATTTCTTATATCAACCGCTAGATGTGATGAGCGGTGATGCTTATAGTGCAAGACAGATTGATAAGCATTGCACTTTTTATCTTATGATTGATGGTATGGGAAAGGGGATGTCAGCTTCACTTACTGCGATGATTATGACATCCTTTGTAAATCATATGATTGACAAAATGATATTTTTAGATAATTTTGATTTGGGCATACTGATTCATGAAACTATGGAGTATATCAAGCCTATACTTTTAGATGAAGAGTCCCTAGCGATAGATTATATCGTTGTAAATTATCAAGATAACATGCTTTATTATGCTAAATTTGCTATGCCTGTTCTTTTGATGCAAACTACTAAAGATGAGATAGTAAGATTAAAATCAAATAATCCTCCATTATCAAAATGGCAGCCAACCTTTAATATAGACGCTGTTGATATAAGTGAGATAACTAAACTTTTAATATACAGTGATGGCATAGTAGAAAATGATACAATTTTTGAAAATAAACCATACTCAGAATTTATAGAAAAAGATTTTTTAAACTCTTTTACTAAAAAAGATTTTAAAAATAGTTTTTTTCAAAAAATAACCACTCAAGATGATGATATTACACTTATCTACATACACAGATTAAACAATGTAAGCACAAAAATATCTCACAGAAAATTTTCATCAACTCTTCAAGAGATTGATAATGCAAATATCTGGTACACTCAGCTATTAGAGGGTTTAACAGATGAAGTAGAGATATCAAATCCTGTATCTATATCTTTTACAGAACTATTCTTAAATGCTCACGAACATGGTAATCTAGGGATAGATTCAAAACTAAAGCATCACTTAATAGATCAAGACAGATATCTAGATACCCTTTTAGAAAAAGAAAAAGATTGCACAAAAACAATTAGTGTTAAAGTAGATAAAATACAACATGGTTCTGTAAACTATATGATAACGCAGATTACCGATGATGGAGATGGATTTGACACTCAAATACTAAGTGAAATATTTAGAAATTCAAAAATGTATAATGGCAGAGGAGTCTTTGTGTCAAGAAAAAACTCATTGGGTATATATTATAATACCAAGGGGAATTCAGTCTTATTTTTAAATAAGATCTAATAACCGAACTCCTCAGTTTAAAACTGAGGATAAAGGGTTTTATTTACTAAGTGCTGCTTTTGATGCTTCTACAACTGCTGTGAAAGCTGTTGCGTCATTCATCGCCATATCAGCAAGAATTTTACGGTCAAGCTCGATGCCAGCTTTGTGAACGCCATTCATAAATGAAGAATAGTTCATTCCATTTAAACGACTAGCCGCATTGATACGGATAATCCATAATTTACGGAAATCTCTTTTCTTTTGTTTACGATCTCTATGAGCATATACCCATGATCTTTCGATCTGTTCTTTAGCTTTTCTAAAGTGTTTACGACGACCACTATAGAAACCTTTTGCTAATTTTAATATCTTTTTGTGTCTTCTTCTACGAACAACACCTGTTTTTACTCTTGGCATTTCTTTCCTTTTTCTTTACCCAGTCACTCATTTGTAATCTAGGTGCTATATTTTAATAGCTTACCCAACTGTTAAAAATTGGAGATTTATAACAAACTTTTTAGTTTATCATAGACTTGATGTTAGCTTCGTCAGCTTTAGCAACAACTTTTGGACTGTTTTGCTTACGACGAGTATCTGCATCTTGTTTAGTTAGAATGTGGCTTCTAAACGCAGTACCGCGTTTAACTTGACCATTTTTCTTAACTTTAAAACGCTTTACAGCGCCTTTTACCGATTTCATTTTTGGCATCGATTATCCTTTTCTCGTAAATAAACTGTACTTAGTACAATTTGAGAGTGGAATTATACCCAAATAATTATAAATTTTTGCTATACTCACAATATGAATTCAATAAAACATATACAAAATGCACTCAAAGAGCTAGATGACGAGGTTCAAACCATACTTTTAAACTGGGATATTCCTCTCAATGAAAAAGACAACTTGATGCTTCCGATACTTCAACAAAAAAAAGTTTTAGCACAAACGCTAGAAGATTTAACATACTTAAAAGAGAACCCACCAACACCAAATCAAGCTTGTGGTATTTCTAAGTATAGGGATGATTAAAAAGTAAATTTGATTATTTAAAAAGAAGTGCCCCTCTCCAGATACCTGCGGCACATGAAAAAATCAGGTGTGCTGCTGTATTCCTACCCTGACACATTATCTGATGATACCATTGCACAGGTCTAAAGAAGAACATCGGAATTATAGCTAAGTTTTTTTGATATAATCTTAAAATGATTTATATAATGGTAGCACTAAAAGCAGAGGCACAAGCTTTTGTAGATAAATTTAAACTGAATAACTATGAAAATGATAATATAAAAATTATCGTAACTGGTATGGGCAGCTCTAATATGTATGACTCTACATGTAGAGTTGTACAAGGTCTTGAAAATGATGATATTATTGTCAATATTGGAATTTGTGGGGCAGATATAAAGTTTCATATAGGGCAACTCATAGATGCACAAAAAAATACTCTTACATGTAGCGATACTCAAGTATCTAAACAAGGCAATTATGAACTTGTAGATATGGAGTCTGCAGGATTTTTAAAAGCAACTCTACATGTACAAAATAGTTATATATTTAAAGTAGTTAGTGACCATTTTGAGCCACGCAAAGTCACTAAAGACAGAGCAAAAGCAGTTATTTTTAATGTTATAGATGAAATTATGGAGAAGTTAATATGAGATATTTTTTACTCCTGCTCTTAGGGTTTTTAACTCTAAGTGCTGGGCAGGATATGGAGCTGAAAAAGCTTATAGGCAGAATGATAGTAGTTGGGTTTCCCAGTCAAACTATAGATAAAAACTCACAAATCGTAAAAGAGATGCAAGAGTATGACCTTGGTGGTGTGATACTCTTTGATAAGTTTTACAAAGATAGAAATCTAACAAAAAATATCTCTTCACCAATACAGCTTAAAAAACTCACTTCACAACTAAAAAAGTTTTCTACTAAACCTCTTCTAATCTCCATAGACCAAGAAGGTGGCAGGGTTGCTAGACTTAAACCATCTTATGGATTTTTGAAAGTTCCATCGGCTAAAGAGATTTCACAGATGTCAGTTGAAGATGCAAAGAGGATATATGATGCACAATCACAGATGCTACATATAAACGGTATAAACACAAACTTTGCTCCTGTTGTGGACTTGGCAATAAATCCTAAAAACAAGGTTATTTATGGACTAAATCGCTCTTTTGGTGCTACGAGTGATGAAGTAGTAAAATATGCAAAAATCCTCATAGACTCACAAACAAAACAAAATGTTATAAGTGTTTTAAAACACTTTCCAGGACATGGTTCATCTCTTGGAGATTCTCATAAGGGCTTTGTTGATATAACTAAGACCTGGTCACCTAAAGAGATATCACCATACTACAGACTCATAAAAGCAGGCAAAGTTGATATGCTAATGACTGCACATGTTTTTAATGCTAAACTTGATAAAAACTATCCAGCAACACTTTCTCGCTTTGTAAATACAAAACTTCTCCGTGAACAACTAGGTTTTAATGGTGTAGTTATCAGCGATGATATGCAGATGAAAGCGATAAGCAAACACTACTCACTCAAAGACAGTGTCACACTAGCTATAAATTCTGGTGTAGATATAGTACTATTTGGCAATCAGTTAGGCTCTCAAAGTGTAAAAGAGTTAGTAGAAATCATCTATGCACAAGTCCAAAATGGAACTATAAAAAAAGAAAGAATTTTAGAAGCAAACCAACGCATCCAAAACCTGCACTTTAAAAACCTTATCATACAAAGACCCATAGATTTTGCTGAAAATCGCATAGATATGACAAAAGCATATATCAAACAACATTATGGTTTTGAAGTTAAAAATATAGAGATTGAGCCTAAGATAATTGTTCTTCATTGGACAGCAGTTATGGATTTTGAAAAATGTTTTCTTAGGTTAAAGGGAGAGATGCTTTATAGCGATAGAGCTGATATAGCAAGTGCCGGTGCTTTAAATGTTTCAGCTCATTTTTTAGTTGCAAGAGATGGAACTATAACCCAACTTATGCCAGACAACTGGATGGCTAGACATGTCATAGGGCTAAACTATTCCACTATCGGCATAGAAAATATTGGTGGAGAAAATAATGCAAAAGAAGATTTAACGCAAGCACAAGTTGAGTCAAATGTAGGGCTAGTTAAATATCTTAAAGCAAAATACCCTAGCATAGAGTATCTTATAGGTCATCATGAGTATAGAGCTATGGAGAAAACTCCTCTTTGGTTGGAACTTGATGATGGGTACAGAACTAAAAAAGCCGATCCTGGAGATAAGTTTATGAAAAGCGTTAGAGGTCAAGTGGAATATTTGGAGCTTAAAAAACCATAATGGATAGTTCATTTTCTTCACTTGATTGGTTTGTATTTTTTGCATACTTTTTAGTGCTTGGCACTGCATCTTTCATCTTAAGTCACACAAAAATCAGAAGCTCAAGAGAGTACTTTGTCAGCTCAAACTCTATGCCAATGTTCGCGGTTGCCATCTCTGTTTTAGCCACCTCTCAATCAGCTGCGACATTTTTAGGAGCTCCTGAGTTTTCCTATAAGCACGATTTTACTTTCATCGGTTTTTATATTTCTGCACTTATCGCTGTTATCTTTATCGCCTATATTTTGATACCAAAATTTTATGCCATTAAAGCAGTTACAGTTTATGAACTCTTAGAAGTTCGTTATGGAACAGATGCAAAAAAACAAGCTGGGGTTATGTTTTTGGTTGGTCGAATTATGGCAAGTGGTGCAAGACTCTACATAGGTGCATTGGCTATCTCTATGATACTTTTTGGAGACATACTATTTTTGCATGTAGGCATATCCATAGCTGTTTTAATGTTTGGGGCATTAGCTTATACCTACTTTGGTGGCATAAAATCAGTCATCTTAAGTGACATCATTCAAGCCATAACTTATGTTGGTGCTGGTGTTGTAGTTTTGGTATTTCTTTACTATTCACTTGATGATATTAACATTATGCAAACTTTAAATGCAGAGGATAAACTTCTCTTTATAGATACAAGTATAGATGGTAAGTTTAGTATCATAGGGCTTTTAAGTGGTTGGCTACTTCTAAATATCGCTGCCTTTGGACTTGATCAAGATATGACTCAAAGAGTTCTTTCTTGTAAAAACAAAGAAGATGCAGCCAAATCTCTCATAGTTTCCATACTCCTAACTATCCCTGTAGTTTTACTATTTTTAGCCATCGGTGCTTTACTTTTTGTTTTCTATCAAAATACCCAAATCGAACAAAACTTCAATGGTGAAAATATCACTATATTTATGTACTATATTCTAAACGAGATGCCAGATGGACTTCGTGGTTTAGTAACAGTTGGAGCGATGGCAGCCGCACTCTCTAGTACAAATTCTGTTTTAGGAGCGATGGCTTCAGTCGCCATAGAAGACCTCTATAAACCATGGAGATTAAAACAAGGCAGCGTAGATGAGATGCACTTTGTAGATGCATCAAGAAAGGCGGTTTTATTCTTCGCTCTCTTACTCTCTGCTATGGCGATAGTAAGTTACTTTTGGCAAAAATACAGCGACCTCTCACTCATAAGTTTTGCTCTTGGTGTGATGGCGTTTGCATATACTGGGCTTATAGGGGTGTTTTTCTCAGCTATATTTACCCAACGAGGAACTACAAAACTAGTTCCATTTTCACTTGTTGGTGGTTTTTTAACTGTTCTCGCACTACAACCCTATACTTTTGGCATAAGCATAGGATTTTCTTGGCAGATAGTTCTAGGAAGTTTAGTTGCTTTTGGGATTATGCAGATGGGTAGAGATAGTTAAATCATCTGCAACGAGCAGGATATGTGCATCATAAGCTAATCGCATAACACCAACAGAGTAGTTTGATGAGTTGTTGTATCTCATAATCTTTTTTGTATAAGACTTAAGATATTCAAGCTCTTTTTTTCCACATGCAAAGCAATCATAAACTTTTCCAGATTTTGTCTTATCATAAACAAACGAAGCGTTATCATGTTCTAGTTCATAATCATACCAGTCTGATTCTACTTTTGCCATAGGTGGTATCTTATCCCACTCTATAAGCTTGGTAAAATTAGCTTTTTTATGCAGAAAATTACTTGCAGAGATGATCGCATCTTCCATTTTAGTAAGGTCTGCTATATCGGTTTTATAGCCCTTTGCATAGATAAAACTATTTGGCATAAACTGAGGTATACCAACAGCTCCTGCGTAAGAGCTTGGCAGATTGCACTCCTCTGGTGTTACCCCTTTTTTATAGCAGTATGTGATGATAGAGGTCATATTTGTTTTGCCCATTTTCATTAGCCATTTTTGCCGTGATGTTTTTGGATCTGTTCTAACTACTATGGTGTTAAATACTATAAAAGCATCATGCGTTGGTTTTATCTTGCCTAACTTAGTCTCTTTCATCAAGATAGATGCGATTACCTCACGATTAACACCATATATTTTTTCGCTGTAGTCATAAACTTCTTTATACTCTCTTAGATGATTGACTATATCTGGTACATATTTAACCAAGGTATTATTCGCTCTTTTTTCATTTTTTCTGTGAGTTTTAATATGACGAGGTTGCAGATATTTCCAGCTAATCTCATCAAACTTTTTTGTTTTAAAGTAGGAGAGTAAAAATCTGTTTGCATACTCATAAGAAACACCCTGTTTTACAACTCTCTTGCATATATCCTCATAGTTTTTATTATAAAATTCACAGTTTGTGTATTTTGCTGACACAATAGTAGTTATTGCTAAAAGCAGCAGTAGTTTTATCATCGCCTGTTTTCCTTGTTTATATTTTGTAATCTCTCTGGTGTTCCTATATCGTGCCACATGTTAGTAAATAGTTCACCACTTATTTTACTATCTTTTATATGTTCACGAAGAAGAGGAGCAAGAGCAGACTTTTTATATTCTAAGTTTTTAAAGAGTTTTGGATTGTAGTACCCTATGCCAGAAAAGGTATATCTTTTTTTATCTTGTGCTAAATATCCATCTATTAGGCTAAAATCTCCATCAGGATTATGCTCTGGATTTGGTACAAGTATCAGGTGCGCTAGATCCTCTCCTAGCTCAAAATTTAACTCAAAATCGTAAGAGCAAAATATATCACCATTGACTACTAAAAAAGTATCGTTACCTAAGAGAGGCAGAGCTTTTACAATCCCTCCAGCACTCTCTAATGCACCCTCATCCGACTCATCAGAATAGATGATTTTTAAACCCCAGCGTGAGCCATCACCAAGAGCTTGAGCTATCTTATATCCAAGGTGAGCGATATTTATGATGACCTCTTTAAAACCAAGAGCAGATAGTTTTTCTAAGTGCCAAACTATAAGTGCTTTGCCTTGAACCTCTAAAAGTGGTTTTGGCAAGCTGTCTGTAAGTGGTCGCATCCTCTCTCCTCGACCAGCTGAGAGTATCATCGCTTTCATTGTATCTCTTCTAAGAGTTTTGCTAACTCTTTGGTCTCATCATATCTCAAAGCAGTCTCTATGGTGTATTTTAGAGTTAGTGGAATATCTTTTAAGTAGCCATCTTTAGCGTCACGAAGATATAGCCGAGAAAATATCCCAAGCACTTTTATATGTCTTTGTAAGCCCATAAAATCAAACCACTTTATAAACACTTCATCTTCTACATGTAGCGAGAGCTTATCTCTATATGTAAGAGCTAAATTTTGGATATCTTCTCTTTCATACTCAACATAACAATCTTTTAAAAGAGAAACCAAATCATAGGTAACAGCCCCACTCATAGCATCTTGATAGTCAATAACCCCGATACTCTCATCATCTTTTATCATAATGTTTCGTGAGTGAAAATCTCTATGTACAAAAACATTTTGAGGTTGAGATAAAACTATATCTGAAATAGTATCTAAGCTAGACTCAAGTAGTTTAGTTTGAGACTCATCAAGAGTAGTGTTTAAATGTTTCTCGATATACCACTCTTTCATAAAGTCCATCTCTACATGTAAGAACTCTTTATCATAAACTGGAAGCTCTGAAGTATCTGCTTTTTGCATAGATATTATCTCATCTATCGCTTTTTTATAGAGAGTTTTGAAGTTTGTTTTATCTAAGATATTTAAGTAGTGAGTATTGCCAAAATCTTCTATAATCAAAAAGCCATCTTCAAGGTTTTTCTCTAAAATTTTTGGTGCATTAACCCCCACATGTAGAAGTCTGCTTGTTACATCTAAAAAAGGTGCAAGGGAGTTTTTCTCTAGTGATGAATCCATAAGAATGAGTGTTTTATCTCTACATGTCAAACGATAGTACTTCCTAAAACTTGCATCTGCGGAAGCTACTTTGAGAGTGCAATCTTTATAGGGTGTAGTTTTGAGCCACTCTTTTATCTTATCCATAAACACCCCCTAAAATAGAGTCTTCTTTTGCTCCAGTAACACAGCTTAAGAGTACTTTTTGTCTATGAACTCTTTTATATGCCAGCCAAGCAAAAAGCATAGCTTCCATAAAATCACTGCTTACCCCAAGTGTATCACTTCTCACAACTTCAATACCACAAAGCTCTTTTAGCCTCTGCATTAAAAAGATATTTTTAACTCCACCACCACAAACTATAAGTAGTTTTGTATCTGTTTTTTTCAGGTCATCTGCTATGCTCATAGCAGTAAGTTCTAGTAGAGTTCTTTGTATATCTTCATTTTTTATACTTTGAAATCTCATAAGATATTGGGCTATGAATTTTTGGTTAAAATACTCTCGACCTGTACTTTTTGGAGGAAGTTTTTTAAAGTAATCGTCATTTAACATAGCTCTTAATAGCTCATGGTTCAGCTCTCCGCTCATAGCAAATTTTCCATCTTTATCGTAACTCTCTCCTGTGTGGATTGATGCCCACATGTCAAGTAAAACATTGCCACATCCTGTGTCCCAACCCCTTAAATTTTCACCCAATATAGTGATATTAGCCATTCCTCCAAGATTTAAAACAGCTCTATCTTTTTCTAGTGAATTAAATAAAAACTGATGAAAAGCAGGGGCAAAAGGAGCACCCTGTCCACCATTTGCCATATCCATACCTCTAAAATCTGCCACGACCTTTATGCCGGTTTGTACATGTACGATGTTTGCATCACCAAGTTGCATAGAAAATGCAAAGTTTTTATCGGGGTTATGCCAAAGCGTTTGACCATGTAAACCTATCGCTCTCACATTAGAAGCATCTATATTGTTTTGCAACAAAAAGGCGTTTATAGCGGATGCAAATAGATTTCCAAGTTGATTATCAAGCCGACCTATCTGCTCTAGCGTAGTAGGTTCATCAATAACTTTTAAAATCTGATTTTTTAATTTTTTCTCAAATGGATATTCTAAGGATGAGACAAGTCTGCATGTAGCACTATTGACTTCACATAAAGCTATATCGATTCCATCTAAACTTGTCCCAGACATTACGCCTATATATAATTCTTTACTCATTATTTGTTACAAGCAAAAATCATCCCAATAATTGATTTGGAGTGCTTTTACCAATATTTAACCAATATTTGCCTAAAATTAGATTATTAAAATAAAAGGTTATCTTATGGTTGTTACTCGTTTTGCTCCTAGTCCTACTGGCTATCTTCATATCGGTGGTTTAAGAACCGCTCTTTTTTCATACCTTTGGGCTAAAAAAAATGGTGGAAAGTTTGTTCTTCGCATAGAAGATACCGACAAGGCAAGAAATTCTCAAGAAGCTACCGACGCTATCTTAAAAGCATTTGATTGGTTAGGCTTAGAGCATGATGGTGAAATTACCTATCAATCTCAACGCGATGAGATATATGCAAAATATATCAAGCAACTGCTAGATGAAGGCAAAGCATACAGGTGCTACATGTCAAAAGAGGAGCTAACAGAGCTTCGTGAAACACAGATGGCAAACAAGCAGAGAACAAAATACAATGGCAAATATCGTGATTTTGAGGGAACTCCTCCTCAGGGTGTTGAGAGTGTTATTCGCATAAAAGCACCTTTGAGTGGTGAGATTCTTGTAAAAGATGGCGTTAAAGGTGTCGTAAGCTTTCAAGCCGAAGATATTTTAGATGATTTTGTAATCGCTAGAGCGGATGGAGCACCAACCTATAATTTTGTAGTAGCAGTAGATGACTATCTGATGGGAATCAATGAGGTTATACGCGGAGATGACCATCTCTCAAACACTCCAAAACAGATAGTAATCTATGAGGCACTTGGATTTGATATACCAAAATTTTATCATGTTCCTATGATTCACAACTCTGCTGGTAAAAAACTAAGCAAACGAGATGGTGCTACTGATGTTATGGCATACAAGGAGATGGGTTACACTCCAGATGCACTGCTTAATTTTCTAGTTCGCTTAGGGTGGAGCTATGGAGATCAAGAGATATTTAACATGCAAGAGATGATTCATCTTTTTAATCCTAAAGATATCAACAAGTCTGCATCTATATACAACACAGACAAGCTCGATTGGCTAAGTGCACACTATATTAAAAATAGTTCAAATGATGAATTGGCACAACTCTTAACCGCCTATGATTTAGTTTTAACTTCACACGATAAGAGAGAGATTCTCCTAGATGCTCTTAAGGAGCGTGCAAAGACTTTAAAAGAGTTGGCATCTCTTACCAAGGAGATTCTATCTACGCCTACATCTTATGAGGTAAAGGCTGTAAAAAAAGCTTTTAAGGGTGATTGGGTAACTATCTTAAACAGTTTTGGTGCAAAACTATCTACATGTCAAGAGCTACATCTTCCAAGTGATTACCATCAGGCAATGGAAGATATAGTAGGTGAGTTAGAGATAGGTTTTGGCAAGATAGGGCAACCTCTTCGCGTAGCACTTTTAGGAAAGATGAGTGGACCAGGGCTTGATGTTGTTATGGCTGTGGTTGGAAGAGATGAGACGATGCTTCGCATCGCAAATGCGATAACTTCAAACTCTTAAAACCCAAATAATTCCATAAGGATTTATAAAATTTATCTATGCTTGTGCTTAAGGGATGTTTAGTAAAAATTTTAAGCCACCTTATTGGTGGTGTAAATTTTTAATGA
>JAYEGN010000215.1:0-7716 GCA_034659115.1 Campylobacterota bacterium | reverse complement strand
TAGCAGAACAAACAACAGATGAAGTAATTAATAGTGCTGCTAGTTCAGAAGATACAATAGATGAAGTTGTCAATACTATAGCAAGCGCAGAAGATACGGTTGATGAAATTGTAAATACTCAAGATAGTGATGAAGATACAATAGATGCGGTTGAACATGTATCGCAAAGCGATGAAGATACAACAGATGAAGATACGATAGATGCTGTAGCAGAAGATACAAGCGACGAAGATACAGCAGATGTTATGGCGGAAGATACATCTGACGAACAGACGACAACTGATTCATCAGAAGATACAAGTGCTGCAGTTGTTAATAGTGAAGCAAGTGATGAAGATACATCATTGGTGAGTGATGAGGCAGATATAAGTTTTAGCGCACTTGAAAATGATGCACCACCTCCGGCAGCCGCAGGTCAAGATGCAGGTGCTCAAGATACTCCTATAGTTATGATTGAAGATGTTTTAGATGTAACTAGTGATGATATTGTAGAGATTGCTGAAGATACTCCAGTTGAGGAAGCTCCTGCTGAGGATTGGAGTTTAGGTGATTTTCAAACTGAAGCTGAAGCTGCACCAGCTACGCAAGAGGTTGCCACTGCTGATACTGATGTAGGTATAGCCCTAGAAGTTAGTGTTGATGTGGAGGTAAGTGAGAGTTAGGTAGAAGTTTAATACTTCTACTTCAAGAGTAATATCAGAGAAACTCTGTCGCTTACATGTAGTTTAGAAAAGATTGAGCTTACATGTGCTTTAACAGTTCTTGTAGTAATATCTAGTTTTGAAGCGATTGCATCATTTATAAGACCTTCTAAAATCAAGTAGACTACCTCCTCTTCTTTTGGAGAGAGTCTATTTTTAATCAACTCTTTTGCGTCATCATTTATAATGGTTAATCTGTTTGTTAGTTTAGCTGTTAGAGCTGGATAGGTCCAAATCTTTGAATCAAGTACCGTCTGAATCATCTGTGCATAGTGATTACTAAGCATTCTTGAATTTCCGTATGCTTTAACACCATGAGAGATTAACATTTTTCCTGTTGTAATTTCAGGTGCCTTTTCAAGAACTATAACATTTTGCGGTAATTCACCTAGGGATACCCACCTGTTTATATCACTAGCTACACTGTCATAGTCAGCTATTAAGATATAGGAATCTAACTTATTTAACTCTATATTTAATGAGTCCAAGTCATAACAAGATGTAGACATTTTGATATGATGACGCATATTCCATTCATCAATCATATCCATATCTGAACTAAAAAAAATGATTTGCATCTTACCTCTCCGAAAAAACATACTGTTTTGATTTTAAAATTGGTTTTAAAATATACTGCATCACTGTTTTTTTACCTGTTACTATATCTATGCCTGCCGTCATACCTGGTATAATTTTTAAAGGATGCTCTTTAGTACCTAAGTAATTCTTTTGTGTTTGCACATGTATAAGGTAGAAAGTATTGTCTTTGGCATCTGTTACAGTATCTGGTGATATATCTACGACTGTTCCAATAAGCCCACCATGTATAGCAAAATCGTATGCAGATATTTTGATCTTTGCTTCGGCTCCTGGATGAATAAAAGCGATATCGCTTGGTTTAATCTTTACCTCTATCCATAGCTTTTTATTTGTTGGTACAATCTCAACTAAGTCATCTCCTGGTTTTATAACACCTCCAACGGTATTGATAAAAAGTTTTTGTACTATGCCATCAACTGGTGATTTTACCATGCTTCTATTTACTTGATCACTGTACTCAACCTGTTGAGTTTGGAGTCTTGATATCTCAGCAGTCACTTCATTTAACTCTTTTTTAGCATCGTTTATAAAGAGTTGTTTTGATTCTATTCGTTTTTGTCTATACTCTGCTATGGTAGATTCTAAACGGGGGAGTGATAGTTTAGCTGCTTCTATATCATTTTCTATACCATTAGCTTCTCTTTTTAGTTTTAAAAAATCTACTTTAGATTTTATACCCTCTGCTACCATTGGTGCTGTCATAGATATCTCTTCTGTCACATATTCTAAGGATTTTTCTAAAGATTTTACTCTTGCTTTAGCTTCCTTAAGAGCTTGTTTTTTTTGCATTATCTGTTCTGCAAGAGATTTATCTTTTGCTAGAAATTCTATTTTGTTTGAATCATAAAGCTCTTTTGCTAGTCTTGTTTGCTGTTGTAGTTTTGCATCTTTTGTCTTAAGTGCTTCAAAATCTAGTTCATTTGCTTCTGCAAAAAGTCTTAACCTTTTTGCTTCTAACTCTTGAAACTTCATCTCATTTGTTTTTGATGTGGATATTGACTTTGCATTATTGATTTTTAAGATTATCTGTCCCTTTTTGACAATCTCTCCCTCTTTTATCAAGATGCTCTCTATTATCCCGCCTTCAAGATTTTGTATAACTTGATTTTGACCATAAGGAATAACATCACCATCACCTCTAGTAATCTCATCTATCTCTGCGAAAGATGCCCAAAGTAGGAAAAGAAATATAGTAATTATCCATATTTTAATAACTCTACTTATCTTTGATGGCGATCTTACTAAAATAGCAGAACTAAGACTCTGCATAAAATCATAATCACGATCATTGAACTCTATATTTTTTTTGCTCTTTTTAAGATTTGGCATGTTGTGTCTCACCGCATCGGATTTTAATTCTTATCAATTTAATTACCCCCATCCTTCAATCTTAAAAGAGCTTCTTCTTTTGGAGCATCTATAAAGACTCGACCATCATTTATCACTATAATTCTATCTACTATTTTTAAAAGATTCATTTTTTGAGTTACTAGTAGTGATGTTGTACCCTTTAAGTTTTTGGATAGATTATCTAAAAGTTTGGCTTCAGTTATTTGATCCATAGCGTTACTTGGTTCATCCATAAGCATAATAGGTGCATCTAGTAAAAATGCTCTCGCTATACCTATACTTTGTCTTTGTCCGCCAGACAATCCATATCCTCTCTCTCCAATAGGCATCTCATAACCTTTAGGATGTTTTTTGATAAATTCAGAGGCTCCACTTATATTTGCCGCTCTCATCATAGCAGCATCACTTGCATGTGTTGCTCTAAAGGTGATATTATCTTTTACAGTTCCACTAAAAAGCATAATATCTTGAGATACATAGCCTACATTTTTTCTTAAATCTGCTGGATCTATCTGTTTTATATCTATACCATCAATAAGAACTTGTCCAGAATCGGCTTCATATAGACCAAGTATAAGCTTTTCAACAGTACTTTTTCCAGAACCTATCCTACCTATGATAGCTACATGTTCACCTGGTTTTATATCAAATGAAACATTTTTGAGTGCAGGAATCTCTGTATTTGGATAAGAAAATGTTACATCAACAAACTGTATATGCCCTTCAAAATTAGGTCTTTGGACAAACTTTTTAGCATCTGGTCTTTCACTTGGCTTAGAGATGATATCGTTGAGTGTTTCATAGGAAGTTTTTGTATCTTCATAGTTAGTTAAAAGTGCTGCAACTTGCCCCATAGGAGCAAGGGTTCTACCAGTTAAAATAACGATGGCGATCAACCCACCCATAGAAAGTTCAAATGCTTGAATAAGATAAACACCATATACAATTATCATAACTGTATTTAACTGGATTAAAAGTTGAGTGATAGTAGGTATTGATGTTGATAAAATTCTAGATTTTAAACTTTTTGTAGCTATCTCCCCTGTTGATTCTTCCCATTTCCATTGAACTTGGTTAAGTGTGCCTAGTGTTTTTAATGTTTCAATATTATTAAGGGTTTCTATGAGGATAGAACTTTTTTTAGCACTAGCTTCATGTGTGCTCTCTATACTTGCGCGAAGAGGTTTTTTGATGATAAATGTATATAAAAGGATAAGAAACATCGTAATTATCGGAATCATAACTATTCCACCACCAATATAAGCGATAACTCCAAGGAAAATTATGGAAAAAGGAAGGTCTATAATGGCTGCCATAGTAGCATTTGTTAAAAAACTTCTAATACTGTCAAAATCTTTTAAATTACTAGCAAATGAACCAACAGAAGAGGGTAAGTTAGCCATTTTAAGACCAAGAACCTTTTCAAAGACTATAGATGACATAATAATATCACTTTTTTTAGCTGCACTCTCTAGTAAAAATGTTCTTGTAAATTTTAAAAATGTATCAAGTATATATATAATACTAACCCCAAGAGCAAAAACCCATAAAGTTTCAATAGCGTTATTTGGAACAACTCTATCATAGACATTCATAGTGAAAAGAGGAGAGGCAAGAACAAAGAGATTTATAAGTAGTGATGCATAAAGGACATCCTTATACATTCCTGCTGAGAGTTTGATAGTACTCCAAAACCAATGCTTTTGAGTTAGATGAAGAGTTCTTGTGTTATCATCAACATACTCATAAGCTTTTTTAATCATAAACCCAAAGCCTATATACTCATCTTCAAGTATATCTAGGTCTACCCATTGTTCTATGGCTTCTTCTGCGGGCATAATGATTTTGACCTGAGTACCATCATCACTAAATCTATCTAGTATACATGCACTCTGATTAGAAAGTAGTACAATCATTGGAAGCTGTAAAGGAGATATCTGTGATAATGGTCGTCTTATTAAACTAGACTTCAATCCTGCTTTTTCTGCAGCACGAGAAAAAAGACCCTTTGCGTTGTTTATAGAGAAAAGTTCTGGAGCTTCACTTCCAGGTTCTATGGGTAATCCAGCAGTGAGTGCTTCTGCTGAATATGGCTTATGATATAACTTTGTAAATAACACCAAGCTATCAAGCAGGGCATCCATTCTTAAGTTATCAGCACTTGTGATGAGCATCTTAAACCTTTATCTGTTTTTGTTTATAATAATTTAATGACTCTATTATATCCAATAAAAACTATTATATAAACAAAATAATAATATAAGTGAGTAAATAGTGAGTTTATGGGTGTTAGGTTGTGTACTTATGTTATAATTCCACCTAATAAATAAGGGGATAGGGACCTATATGCGTTCATCAGATGTAAGTGATATTTTAAACAAGAAAGATAAACTTCTTACTCAAACATATTTTGATTTACAGAGATTTTTTGAAGATAAATATGGAAAAAATACAGTAGTATTTATGGAGATAGGAACTTTTTTTGAGGTTTATGAAGTAAATAATGATGAAGAACAGGTTGGTAAAGCTAAAGAGATGGCTGAACTACTCAATATTCAACTTACTAAAAAAAATAAAAATATTATTGAAAATTCTGATAAAAATCCTCTTTTAGCAGGTGTGCCTGCTGTCTCTTTTGAAAGATATTTAAGCCGTTTAATTCAAGAACAAAAATATACGATAATTGTGGTAAAACAAAAGGGTAGTCCACCAAATATAAGTAGATTTATATCACAAATTGTCTCACCGGGAACAAATTTTGACCATATAGTAGATAATGATGATAATTACATTGTTTCCATTTTAGTTGATTCTCATAAGGGTATATATAATGTTGGCTACTCTGCTATAGATGTAACAACTGGTAAAACTTGGCTGTACGAAACACATGGAACAAGTGAAGATCCATCCTATGCACTTGATGAGATATTTAATCTTTTAAATATATATCGAACTTCAGAGGTAGTCATAAGTTTTTTAGATGGTGTGATAGAGCAAAAACATGTGATACAATATCTTGAAATTGGAGAGCATTATCACTATAGCGTGAACAATCAAAGACCTAAGATAGATTTTCAAAATAGTATCTTTAAAGAGGTGTATCAGATTGAGTCACTTCTATCCCCTATAGAGCATCTGGATTTGGAGAGAAATCCGATGATAACAGAGTCTTTGGCAGTGTTGATTCACTTTGTAATCGAGCATGATATTCATATAGTTCAAAAACTCAATATGCCAAAACTCATAGATAATCGTCGCTACATGTATCTTGGAAACAATGCACTAGAGCAAGTTGGCATCATCTCAAAAGATAAAAAAGAGTTTACACTTTTGAAGATGCTTGATAAAAGTTCTACAGCGATAGGGCGAAGACTTTTAAAAGAGAGACTTTTAAACCCCATTATGGAAAAAGATGAGCTTGAGAGACGCTATAACCTTATAGAAAAAGTCTCCTCTCATACAAGATTTTTAGATGAGACATTGCGTGGAATATACGATTTAGAAAGACTTTCAAGACGATTAAAATTAGGACGACTTCATCCATTTGAGATGAATCACATGTATGAGTCTATGTTGAGTGTTAAAGAGCTTATAATCTATGTGAAAAAACATAAAATTGGCAGAAAACCGTTTCATGAGAGTGAACTGAATGAATTTTTAAGAGATATATCAAAGAGCATAGATTTAGATGTATCTCGCCGTTTTACTAACAACACAGTAGATGAAAATTTTTTGATGAGTGGAGTTGATGAGGCGGTAGATATTTTGGTAGAAGATAACTCTACTATGCTTATAGCATTTGAAGATATTATGGTAAAAATTCAAGAGATGCTTGAGGGTTTAAATACCAATAATTCTAGTCGTTTTGTCTCTTTGGGTATCTTAGAAAAGGATGGTTATTATATCTCTTTGAGTAAAAATCGTTTTTCTATGATAGAGAGTGAGTTTAAAAAATCTCAGGAGTTTAAAGATTTTAGTGTTAAAAAACTTACAAATAGTGTAAAGATAACATCTGCTTTTACAGATACTCTTTCTGATAAGATCATGAAAAATAGAAGAAAGATTGTTCTTTTAGTAAAAGATAGATTTATTCAGCTTCAGGGAGTTTATGAGAGAAGATACTCTCTTCTTTTTTCCAGAATCATATCTTATGTAGCTGATCTGGATGTTGGAGTAAGCTCTTCTAAGGTAGCTTCAGAGCAGAAGCACTCAAGACCGATGATAATAGATGCAAAAGATGATGAGAATTTTATGCAGATTATGCAACTTCGTCATCCACTTATAGAGATTCAAGAAAGAGGGGGCATCTATATTCCAAATGATATAGTGATGGGAGAGCGTAGTTATATGGATCTGCCACATCCAAAAACAGTTATGCTTGAAGTGGGTGTCCATGATGGGCATGAGATAAATGGTGTACTTTTGTATGGAATCAACTCAAGCGGAAAGAGCTCTTTGATGAAAAGTATAGGCATAGCAACTCTTATGGCACAAAGTGGATTTTTTGTGAGTGCTGCTGTTATGAAGTTTACTGTTTTTGATTCACTTTTTACAAGAATAGTTTCAAGAGACAACCTTTCAAAAGGACTCTCAACCTTTGCTGTTGAGATGTTAGAGCTAAAAAATATTTTTAATAGAGCAACCGTTCGTTCACTTATTTTAGGTGATGAGATTAGTCATGGAACTGAAACACTCTCAGGTGTAGCAATCGTTTCAAGTGCAATCATAAAGCTGGCAAAGCTTCGTTCACTTTTTCTTTTTGCCACACATCTTCATCAGCTCTCAACGATGAAAGAGATTACAAGTTTAGAGAATGTTGTAGATCTGCATCTAAGTGTTGAGTATGATGAGATAAGAGATAGCTTGCTTTTTAACAGAGTTTTACAAGCTGGTAGTGGTAGTAGTATCTATGGTTTGGAGTTTGCAAAATCACTTCATATGGATAATGAATTTTTAGATGTTGCCAATAAGATTCGCAAGCGTTTAGCCAATGATTTTGATGAGTTAGAACTTCTTGTTAAGAAGAAAAAAAGTAAATACAACAAAGAACTCTATGTAACAAAAT
>JAYEGN010000214.1:0-7897 GCA_034659115.1 Campylobacterota bacterium | reverse complement strand
ATAATAATTTAATGCAACTTAGATTATAATCACATAATTTATTTTAGATAGGGAGTCTTTCTATGCCAGAATTGTTTACTTTTTTCGGCCTTATTTCTCATAATAAGGAATTTATTTACATGACACACATGTTGTTATCAGCAGGTCTTGCGATTTTACTTGTAAAAATGGCGATGTCAAATCTTCAACTGGTTCCTAAGGGAGCTCAAAACTTTATGGAAGCATATATATCCGGTGTTTTACAGATGGGTAAAGATGTTATGGGTGAAAAAGATGCTCGTAAATATATCCCATTAATTGCAACTATTGGTCTTTTTGTTTGTATTGCAAACTTGATAGGTGTTATTCCAGGATTTGAAGCACCAACTGCATTTTTAGAGTTTGCTTTGACTTTAGCACTTGTTGTTTTTGTTTACTATAACTTTGAAGGTATTCGTCGTCAAGGTGTTATTAAATATTTCAAGCACTTTTTAGGTCCAGTTTGGTGGTTGTACTGGTTAATGTTCCCAATCGAGATAGTTTCTCATTTCTCTCGCTTAGTTTCATTGAGCTTTAGACTTTTTGGAAATGTTAAGGGTGATGATATGTTCTTGATGGTAATCTTAATGCTAGCTCCTTGGTTGCTACCGATGATTCCATTTGCACTTTTAACATTTATGGCATTTTTGCAGGCATTTATCTTTATGATGCTTACGACTGTTTATATCGGTTCTGCTATAGCCGTAGATGACCATTAATCATTAATTAAGACTTACAACTCTATGCAAAAAGTTATATTCGATAGAATCATAGCTTTTTTGCTTGGAGCATCTTGGGCGATAGTCATCTTTGGTGCTCTTATAACTTTTAAAATTTTCCTCTTTGTTGGTATCGCTTTTGCTTGTTTTATGACAATTATTTTTATTGTTATCTCATTTTTTATGATTTTAGCACTTGATGCTTTTGTAATCAATAGAGAAAAGCTTCAAGAGGCTAAAAAACAAACTAAACTTTTAGAACAGATTTACTCTAAGCATACAAGGTGACATATTTATGAAATCATTTTATTTTATTTTTTTTATCTCTACTTCATTGTTACATGCTAGTAATATTTCAGAAAATGAACTAAATAGTATCTACTATGAAGCCATATTGTTTGTTTTAGTTTTTGGAGTAATGGGAATAATATCCTATATTTACTCAAGTAGACATGCTAAAGCCTATGTATCTAAAAAAGTAGTCAAAGAGTTGTCGGCTCAAGATATTGCTTGCCAAAAAAGAGTTGATGAATTGGTGAAAATGCTCGATGATAAATTACTGAGAGAAAAAGAATTTGAAATTTTAAAAGAGTTCTATTTAGCGTAAAATTTATTGGAGTGCTAAAACTAGTTTATAAGCTTAAGTTAGTTAAAATGAATGATAAATATTTATTTAAGGAAATCTATGTTTGAAGTAGTTATAGGGCTTGAGGTCCATGTTCAACTCAATACAAAAACAAAACTTTTTTGCTCGTGTCCAACGAGTTTCAATCACAAACAAAATACAAACACATGTCCAACATGTCTAGCACTGCCAGGAGCTTTACCAGTTTTCAATAAAGAGGTTTTGCATAAATCTATTATGCTTGGATCAGCTGTAGATGCCACTATAAATAGAACTTCATACTTTGATAGAAAATCATACTTTTACCCAGATAGCCCATCTGCTTATCAGATAACTCAGCTTTATACTCCGGTGGTTGAGCATGGCAAGTTACAGATAGACTTTGAAGATGGTTCTCATAAAATTATTCGCATCAATAGAGCTCATATAGAAGCAGATGCTGGTAAAAATATACATGATGGTGATATTTCAAAAGTAGACTTAAATAGAGCAGGAACACCTCTTTTAGAGATAGTATCTGAGCCAGATATGAGAAGTAGCGAAGAGGTTATCTTATACCTTAAAAAACTACACTCAATCATTCGTTATCTAGATATTGGTGATGCTAACATGCAAGAGGGTTCATTTCGTGTTGATGTAAATGTATCTATCCGCCCAAAAGGTGATGAAAAACTTTATACTCGTGTTGAAATTAAAAATATCAATAGTTTTAAATTTATTCAAAAAGCTATAGAAGTAGAAGTTGCTAGGCAGAGTGAAGCTTGGGAAGATGGCATATATGAGCAAGAGATAGCTCAAGAAACAAGATTGTTTGATCAAGTGAAACAAGAAACCCGTTCTATGCGTGGTAAGGAAGAAGCTGCAGATTATCGTTATTTTCCAGAGCCAGACCTACTAAAAGTGGTAGTAACAGATGAGATGCTAGAAACTTACACTAATATCCCAGAACTTCCAGATGCAAAAAGAGATAGGTTTGTAAATGAATATGGCATGAGCGAGTATAATGCTGGAGTTATTACTTCGAGTGTTGAGACGGCGCACTTTTTTGAAACTATGATGCAAGAGGGCATAAGTGCTAAAAATGCTGCTACTTGGCTCACTGTAGAGTTACCGGCTCGTTTTAAGGGTGAAATAAATATAGCAAACTCTCCTGTTGATGCTAAAAAACTAGGCTTTTTGGTTAAGAGAATAGAAGATAAAACTATTAGCGGGAAGGCTGCTAAAGAGGTTCTTGATTTTATTATGGAAGAAGAGCTAGACATAGATAGCGTTATAGATAAACTAGGCTTAAAGCAGGTTAGTGATAGTGGTGCTATTGAAGCTATGTGTGATGAGATTATCTTTGCAAACCCTGATAAAGTAGAACAGTATAAAGGTGGAAAAGATAAACTATTTGGTTTCTTTGTTGGTCAAGTGATGAAAGCAAGTAAAGGTAGTGCAAATCCTCAGGCTGTAAATGAAGTTTTAAAAGAAAAATTGGGATAATTACAATTATGAACTTAATAAAGAAGTGGATAGTAGATTTTTCTTATTTTCTTACTACATCAAGTTCTTATCAAAAAAAGAAGAGATTTTTTTATAATCTACTAGAAAATAGTAGCTATAGATACAAAAAGTATTTTGATATCTTTATGATAACACTTATCTTTATAAGTGTTGGCATCTTTATACGAGAGGTGAAAACTGATGTAGGTTGGGAGCTTCTATTTTTCAACAACTACATAATCTCTTTTATATTTTTAATCGAGTATCTATTTAGATATTGGGTTAATAATAATGATGCGAAAATTATTATTGAGCAAAATGAATATGATGCTATGCTTGGTGACAGTTTTAACCTCTCAAAAGCTTTGAAGACAATTGTAAAAGCAAATCTTAAGTATATTTTTTCATTTAAAGCAATTATTGACCTTTTAGCTATTGTGCCATTTTTTCATCAGTTAAGATTGCTTCGTATCTTTATAGTTTTTAGAGTCTTTAAGCTATTTAGATATGCAAAAAGTATTCAAACATTTACATCCGTTATAGCTTCAAAAAAGTTTGAGTTTATTACACTTTTAGTTTTTGCATCTATAGTTGTTTTTGTTTCATCCGTACTTATATATGTGATGGAAGCAAACAATCAAGACTCTCCCATAGATACACTTTTTGAGGCCATTTACTGGGCCATAGTTACTATTTCTACTGTTGGTTATGGAGATATTACACCTATAACTGAAGCTGGGCGAGTTGTTGCAATGTTTGTAATAGTTGCCGGTATAGCAGTATACTCTTTTACTACCTCACTCATAGTTACCTCTTTTACAGAAAAACTTGATGAGATTAAAGATACTAAACTTAAGGATGATATAGCAAAATTAAAACATTTTTATGTTATTTGTGGATATGAAAATATTTCAAGGGTATTAGGAAAGAAGCTTAAAAAGCATTCTGAAATTGTCATAATTGAAAAAGATAAAGAAAAAGCAGATATAGCTATAAAAGATGGTTTTATAGTGCTAAACCAAGATCCTGGTTCCATAAGTAGCTATAACAATTTAGATATAGATATAGACAATCAGGTGAAAGCTATTATATGCCTAGGCTCTAATGATGTTGATAATGTATTTACGGCACTTACAATTCGCTCATTCAACAAAAGAGTAAAACTATTGTCGATTTTAATAAGCAGTTCAAACAGAAGTAAGCTGATGTTTACTGGGGTAGATGAGTTGTTTTATGAAAAAGAACTTGTTGGAGTTATGGCAAAAGAGTTTGTAGGTAAGTCTGTTGCATTTGAAGCTATTCATGCGATGAGAACTAACTATAATGGAATTGAGCTTCAAGAGTTGCTAATAGATGATAGAATTATCGATAGTTTTACAACTGTAGCAGAATTAAATAATCAAAAATACAGACTAGTTCTTTTAGGAGTTTATAAAAAGAATAAAGAAAGATTCTTTTTCAACCCAATAGATAGCACGCTTTTGGAATTAGGAGATTATCTTCTTATGATTGGTAATGTGGAATTTTTAAAATTATATACAATTTTTTTACATAAAAAGGCTAAATAAGATGAAGCCAAAAAATGCTTTAATATTTGGATACAATGATTATGCTACTGAAATAGAAAAAAATATTCAAAATGAGTATGATAGTATTGAGATATTTAAACTTGGAGGAGATGATGAAAATAGTTTTGATCTGAGTGATAATTGGGATTATATAAGTCAAAGATTTGAGATGAGTAACAGTATAGCATTTTGTGTTATTGATAATATGGCAGAAAATGTATTCTTAACCATATCCTTAAGAGAAGCATTTGAAGATTTAGTAATCGTTGCCCTTGCTGAAGATGATGAAAGTTCAAGCAAGTTAAAACTAGCTGGAGCTACAAAACTTCTTCCGACAGTTCAAACAACAGCAAATGTAATTTATGAAATACTAGAAAAATCTGTTGTAACAAAAGTTCTTCACCACATACTTTATGAGGAGGGTTCCCTGCAGATTTCTGAAATTAAAATATCTAATCCTAGTGTATTTAATGGAAAATATCCAACAGATATTGAGTGGAGTAGAAATCATGGAATACTAGTATTATCGATAATGAGTAAAGATAATGTTAATGAATTTATATATTCATCAAAAGCCAAGCATCATGAAATACAAAAAGATGATGTTTTTATAGTTGTTGGATATAAGCAAGATATAGGTGATTTTAAAAGGTTAATGGATGGATAAGATGCACAAGATTGGAGTAATTGGAGCTGGTAAATGGGGAAGCGCTTTAGCGTTTGCATTTAGTGAGAAAACAGATGTTTATATACATTCAAGAACACCAAGAGATTTAAAAAACTTTGTTTCATTAGAGGAGATTTTAGAGTTGAACTATTTAGTTATTGCAATTCCTGCACAACAAATTTCTCAATGGCTAAAAGAAAATTTTGCATTTAAAAATCAAAAGGTATTGGTAGCTTCAAAGGGAATAGAAGCTAGTAGTGGGAAGTTTCTAAATGAGATTTATGCTAAATATATTCCTAAAACAAATATTGCTTTTCTTTCAGGACCATCATTTGCAACAGAAGTAATGAAGTCACTTCCAACAGCATTAGTTGTAAACTCTACATGTGATGAAGTGAGTGAAAAATTTGCATCATTTTTTCCATCATTTATAAAAGCATATAGTTCTACAGATGTTATTGGCGCAGAAGTTTGTGGAGCGTATAAAAATGTAATAGCCATAGCAGCTGGTATCTGCGAGGGCTTGGGGCTTGGAAAAAATGCAGCAGCATCCTTAATCTCTCGTGGTTTAGTTGAGATGCAAAGATTTGGACATGATTATGGTGCTAAAGATGAAAGTTTTGTAGGTCTTAGTGGAGCGGGGGATCTATTTTTAACCGCTTCCTCAACAATGAGTCGAAATTTTCGTGTTGGTTTAGGAATAGCTCAAGGCAAAACTCAAAATGAGATACTTGATGACTTAGGTGAAGTGGCAGAGGGCATAGGAACAGCTTATGCACTTGAAAAAATTGCAAAAGAAAAAAACCTTTATCTTCCTATAGCAAAAGAAGTTTTTGAGATGTTAGAGGGAAAAAGTCCAAAAGAGTCCTTGAGAGACCTGCTATCAAGTTAAAGGAAAATTATGAGTGAATATATACTAGAGTATAAAAAAATAGGCTTGGGATTGTTGATTGGCTTGATTGTGTTTAGTTTATCTCTGATTGTATTCAATCCACTTCAAGCTTCACTTTTAGGTTCCATTGCTCTTTTGGTTACCCTTTGGACCAATGAAGGACTTCCATTAGCTGTTGTTTCTTTACTCCCTATTGTTTTATTTCCATCTTTTGGAATACTTACTACAAAAGCCACTACAGTCAACTATGCACATCCAATTATCTACCTTTTTTTAGGTGGTTTTTTACTAGCTATTGCTGTAGAGAAAACAGATCTACATACATATATAGCAGATAAGATGCTTACTCTTTTTCCTTCTACTCCAAGAGGAATAATTTTTTCTTTAGCAATAACATCTGGCTTACTTAGTTCTATACTTTCTAATACTACTACAGCACTACTATTAATATCAATCGCTTTGTTTATTACAGAGGATATTAAATTAAAACTTAGGTTTGCACTTGCTATTGCTTATGGCGCTAGTGTTGGTGGCATCCTTACACCAATTGGTACTCCTCCAAACTTAATACTACTGGGAATTATGAGTGATAAAGGGATGGAGCCTATAGCATTTTTTCAGTGGGTTTGGATGGTTGCACCATTAGCAGCAGTTATGTTTGTGGTGGTTAGCTTTGTTCTTAGTGTAGGACTTGATAATGCTCCACTAAAAAGAGATATAGAAAAAAGAACATTGGATACAAAGCAGAAAAAAGTTTTACTTGTTCTTGGTGCTTTGATAATTGCGTTACTCTTAAATGCTCCTATAAAACCATTCTGGGGTGGCTTAGGACTTAGTGAAGCAGGTATATTATTAGGTTGTGGTTTACTTCTATTTATGCCACCTTTTAGCATACTTGACTGGATGGGTGACAAAAATAACATACCCTTTAGAATAATATTTCTATTTGGAGCTGGGTTTTCAATAGCAAAAGCTTTTAGTGGTACAGGCTTAGCTGATGAAGTAGCATCGTATTTGATAGTTATGACACAACTTCATCCATTGTTGTTACTATTTTCGGTAGCTATGCTTATAACATTTACAACAGAGATAACATCAAATACAGCACTCATATCTATAATGCTTCCAGTAATTTACTCTGTAAGTGAGCAAACAGGCATAAATGCTACACTTTTTATGATGGTAGCAACTCTATGTGCAAGTTATGCCTTTATGCTTCCTATAGCCACCCCACCAAATGCTATAGCGATGAGTAGTGGAGCTGTAGATGTTAAGAGCATGATACGATATGGAATTATTCTCAATTTAGCAGGAATCTTTTGTATCGTTATGATAGCTGAGTTTTTTTGGAAAGGGATTCTTGTTTAGGAATCAATATCACACTGGTTAAATTTTACATAAATCATTTAGTGATTTATTGTGTTGCGTTTTAACGCTTATTTTCGTTTAGTCATTGTGAATATATCTTTTATAACCAAATAGATACAAAAAAACCAAAGAGCATCTAAGATGAAGTTATTATCAAGACCATTCATATATAGGTATGGAAATCCTATAAGATATGGATACTTAAAAAAGTAAAAAAATAATATCCCAACCCCATAGAGCTCTCTTAATATTCTTTTCATACAGTATTATGCTAAAATTGCACTAAAAAAGGGATAAAATGATAGTTCATATAGTTATGTTTAAGTTTAAAGAGGAAGAGAAAGCTCTACATGTAGAACAAGTAAAAGAGAGGTTAAATGCCTTAGTTGATTTGATTCCTTCATTAAACTCCATAGAAGTTGGTGTTGATTTTAATCAGAGTGAGAGAGCTTTTGATCTTTCATTATACTCTACATTTGATACAAAAGAAGCTTTAAGTGAGTATGCAGTTCATCCAGAACATCTTAAAGTTGTTGAGCTTATAAAGTCAGTTAC
>JAYEGN010000213.1:27642-29606 GCA_034659115.1 Campylobacterota bacterium | reverse complement strand
AACAACTTATGTGATAATAGCGAAAAAATTTACCACTTTTTAACTTCAAAGGATTAATACATGTGTGGAATAGTTGGATACCTTGGCGATAAAAACACTAAAGAAATTTTACTTAATGGTCTAAAAGAGCTAGAGTACCGCGGTTATGATTCTGCGGGGATTGCGGTTCTTGAAGATGGAGAGTTTTCAAACTTTAAAGCTATTGGAAAACTTATCAACCTAGAGGAAAAAACTAAAGATTTTACAACTAAAAATTTCTCTGTAGGCATAGGACACACCCGTTGGGCAACTCATGGAAAACCAACAGAACTAAATGCTCACCCACATGTGGGAGAAAACTCCTATGTTGTACATAATGGAATTATAGAAAATTATGTAGAGTTAAAAAAAGAACTTATGGCGGAGGGAGTGATATTTTTAAGCCAGACAGACACTGAAGTTATTGTGCATCTGTTTGAAAAAAATTTAAAAACTACCACAACTGCATTTGAAGCATTTAAAAATACACTCTCAAGACTTCAAGGTGCTTATGCCATTCTTCTAGTTACAAAGAGTGAGGATAAAACTATATTTTTTGCAAAACATGGTTCACCCATGATAGTTGGAATCAACAAAGAAAAAGAGAAATTTTTTGCTTCTTCTGATACTCCTCTTATAGGATATGCAGATGAAGTAAGTTATTTTGAAGATGGTGATTATGGGTATATTAGTCAAAATGAAACTACTGTATTTAATCAAAAAAATATAAAAATAGAGCCTACTTTTTCCAAACTTACACAAAATAAGCTCTCTGCTCAAAAAGATGGATTTAGATTTTTTATGGAAAAAGAGATATATGAGCAGGGAGATGTTATTGCAGACACCCTACTTGGTAGATTGAGTGAGAGTGAGATTTTATTTGATGAACTTGATAATTCACTCTTTGATAACATAAACGAGATAAAACTTTGTGCATGTGGAACATCCTACCATTCCGCACTAAGTGCTTCATACCTTTTTGAACGATACTCTAAGATTAAAACCTCTGTAGAAATCGCTAGTGAGTTTAGATATAGAGAGCCTATAATGACAAAAGATACTCTTTTTATAGCGATTTCGCAAAGTGGTGAAACAGCAGACACCCTAGAAACTCTCAAGATGGCAAAAGATGTTGGTCTTAAAACTTTAGTTATCTGTAATGTAGATAATTCCTCTATGGTACGACTAGCTGATGCAACTATATTAACTCGTGCTGGAATAGAAAAAGGGGTAGCATCTACTAAGGCATTTGCCACTCAAGTAACAATTTTTTGGATGATGAGCCTTTATATTGCAAAGCTTAAAAATTCGCTTCAGACAGAAGAAATTAGCAGGCAAATACTACTTATAAGAGAGGTTCCATCAGCTCTAAAAGTAACACAAACTCTTCACGAACATATTAAGCGACTCTCAAAACGCTATCTTCATGGTCATGGTTTTTTCTTTATCGGTAGAGATATTTTCTTCCCATTAGCTCTTGAAGGTGCCTTAAAACTAAAAGAGATCTCCTATCTACATGCAGAGGGTTATCCAAGTGGGGAGATGAAGCACGGTCCTATCGCTTTAGCTGATCCTGAACTTTTCACTATAGCCCTACTTCCAGAACATATGCTATATAAAAAATCAAAAAGTAATGTAGAGGAGTTAAGTGCAAGAGATTCCACTATATGTGCCATTAGTTCTATAAAATTTGATAAAGCTGATGACTTTATTCCTATCTCTAAATGCAAAGGCTACATGTTAGAGTTTTTCGAGATGATGATTGTTGTGCAACTGCTCTCATTGGAGATTTCAGTAAGACTTGGAAATGATGTTGATATGCCTAGAAACCTCGCAAAAAGCGTGACTGTGGAATAGTTATTAAAACTATTACTTCTCTAAACAAAATCTCTAAAAAGGTCATAATTTACTACATTTCCACAGTTCCTAGCTAGAAGAGCAACAAC
>JAYEGN010000213.1:0-27542 GCA_034659115.1 Campylobacterota bacterium | reverse complement strand
TGCCTAGAAACCTCGCAAAAAGCGTGACTGTGGAATAGTTATTAAAACTATTACTTCTCTAAACAAAATCTCTAAAAAGGTCATAATTTACTACATTTCCACAGTTCCTAGCTAGAAGAGCAACAACTAAAATATATAAACAACACAAATGTAGTGCAGGTAATTTTTTTAAATCACTAGAAGTGGCAGAGGTGGATTAAAGTATAAAGAAATATATATGTGATATAATTACTAAGAATTATTTGATTATTAAGGAAAATTATGAGTATAGCTGAAGAAGAGATAAGAAAATTTGAGAGTGAGAATTGTGAGCAAGATAAGGTGTTTTATCAAGCGATGGAAGAGGTTATTTATTCAATAGCTCCACTGCTAGAATCAGATGATAGATATGCAAGACATGCAATTTTAGATCGCCTTGTTGTTCCAGATAGAATTTTTAAGTTTAAAGTTACATGGTTAGATGACAACAATAAGATGCAAGTAAATACTGGATTTAGAGTTCAGTTTAACAATGCGCTAGGACCATATAAGGGTGGACTTCGTTTTCATCCAAGTGTCAATGAGGGAATTTTAAAATTTTTAGGGTTTGAACAGATTCTTAAAAATGCACTTACTGGTCTGCCTATTGGTGGTGGTAAAGGTGGTAGTGATTTTGATCCTAAAGGTAAGAGTGATTTTGAAGTTATGAAATTTTGTTCATCATTTATGACTGAACTTCATAAATACATAGGACCTCGTATAGATATTCCTGCTGGTGATATAGGGGTAGGAGGTCGCGAGATAGGTTATCTTTTTGGAGAGTATAAAAAAATTACTTCATCTTTTGAAGGTGTATTAACTGGTAAACCTTTTATGTTTGGTGGTTCTCTTATGAGACCAGAAGCAACGGGTTATGGAGCGATTTATTTTACTGAAACTATGCTCGACATGGAAGGTCAAGAAACATTGGAAGGCAAGGTTTGTACTGTGAGTGGGGCTGGAAATGTAGCACTCCATGCCATAGAGAAACTTCAACATCTTGGCGCTATACCAGTTACATGTACAGATTCAAGAGGTACGATATATGATCCTAGAGGTGTAGATTTAGATCTTTTAAAAGATATAAAGTTAAATCGAAGAGCATCCCTGGAGGAGTATATTAGTACACATGAATCAGCTAAATATATTCCTGTTGCAGATTATCCAGAGGATGCTCATGCTGTTTGGGATATTCCATGTTATGCAGCATTTCCTTGTGCTACACAAAATGAACTTACAGAGATGGATGCACAGAACTTAATTACTAACGGATGTGTTAGTGTTACAGAGGGAGCTAATATGCCATCAACTCCTGAGGCAATTGATGTAATTCAATCACATGGATTATGCTTTGGACCTGCAAAAGCTGCGAATGCTGGTGGAGTGGCAGTTAGTGAATTTGAAATGGCACAAAATGCTGCTATGAGTAAGTGGAGTTTTGATGAGGTTGATGAAAAACTTAAAATGACTATGCAACAGATATGTAAAAGGGTTGCTCTTACAGCAAAAGATTACGGTGTTGAGGGTAATTATGTTGATGGTGCAAATATTGCTGGATTTAAAAAAGTTGCAGACGCTATGATAGCTGAAGGTATCTAAGGTTTTTTAATGAAGCTTATTTTTATTTTTATTTTTATTTTTAGCTCTGTACTTCATGCTGAGGAGAAATATACTCCATTTATAACACAACAAATTTTATTAATAAACCAGTTGAATGAAAATAATGTAACTCAAGAGCAGATAGATGATATACTTGATACTCAACTTGAATGTTATAATAGTGCTTTAGAGAGTGTAATGAAGGAAAAAAGAGCTTTTATTGAAGATGGTTCTGTATATGATTCTAGAATATTTAGACTTAAAAAACTGATTAAAATAAATAAAAAAGCAGGATATAAATATGCTGTTTTAAGAGATGAGATTCAACTTAAGAGCTATTATTTACTTGCTAACCAAAATCTTATGATGAGAAGTATTTTGGCATCTTTAAATGATTCAAGTAGCTTGGCATTTACTGAAAGTTTAAATGATTTTGTTGCAAAAAATCAACTAGACAACAGCCTACATCTTAGTGGGGATTACGCTCATCTACTAGATTTAGATGGCAGTAGTTCTGTAGTTCAAAGTATAAAAGAAAATCTGAATGAATTTTATGCTATTGGGGAGATAAATATGGATGTTATCTCCTATCTTTACAAGTTTGAAAATAAGATTTTTAGGTTAAATAAATATGCGAAATACAACTTATTGGGGATTGTACTTAAAGTAAATAATTTTGAATTTATAAAAACCATAAACCCAATATTGGAAAATTATGGATTAAATGTTATAAAATTAGTAATAATTCTTTTTCTCATTGGAGTTATATACTTTATTAGAAAGGTTGCTTATGTAGCTATAGAGGGATATCTATTAAAGATAGACTCTTTAAAAAAATATTCAAAAGAGATACTCTTTAGTATTCGCAAACCCATAGAACTTATCATTATTGTTTTGAATATAAATATAATAATTTATGTCTACAATGATTTCACAAGTGTTGAAGTGATACGACGAACATTTAATATTTTTTATGGTTTTTTGATAACTCTGATTTTCTATAAAGTCTTAAATATTGTTGCAACTATAAAACTTCAAGAGTTGGATACAACTGATAAAAAAGTTAAAAATGAACTGATAAATGTTGGAATAAAGATAGCAAATTTTATTATCTTTATGATTGGACTTTTAATAATCTTATATATGGCTGGAGTAAATCTTACGGCTGTTCTTTCTGGTCTAGGTATAGGTGGTTTTGCTGTTGCACTTGCCGCTAAAGACTCTCTTGCAAACTTTTTTGGTACACTATCTATACTTCTGAGTGATGTTTTTTCTCAAGGTGATTGGATTGTTATAGGTGATAAAGAGGGTGTTGTTGTTGAGATTGGTCTTCGTGTTACCACAATAAGAACTTTTGATAATGCTCTTATAGCAATTCCAAATTCGCAACTAGCAAATCAAGATGTAAAAAACTGGAATAAAAGAGAGCTAGGTCGAAGAATTAAGATGAGTCTTGGAATTAAATATGATTCTAAAAGTGAAGATATCAAGAATGCAATTGGCGAGATTCGTAAAATGCTTGATGAGCATTTGGAGATAGCAACAGAAAATACTCAACATCAGTATCGCAGTAGTACACGAACGGCAAAACTCGTATCTAAGGATGACTTACAAGGAATCAAAAAGACTCTTTTGGTCTATCTTGATGAGTTTTCAGATTCAAGTATTAATATTTTAGTTTACTGTTTTACAAAATCAACTGACTGGGATGATTGGCTGGGTACCAAAGAGGATGTTATGCACAAAATTATGGATATTTTTGAGAAAAATAATTTAGAGTTTGCATTCCCTTCAATGAGTATTTACAAAGAAAATGATAGTAACACCTCAAGCTAATTAAATCTTCAGAATTTTGTGATAAAATCATCACTTTAAATTATAAAGGTAGATGATTTATGCAACAAACACAAGCAAGAGTTAATATTTATGCCTTAATATCTCGCATCTTATTACAAGAGCTTGATATTAAGAATCTTAAAATGATAAAAGAAGATGAAAATATCTTAGATTTTTTTCCAACTTTAAAAGAGTGGAAACAACTTAGTGAAGTGGATGATAATAAACTTTTGCAAGAGTATTTCAATCCTGATTTTGTAAACCTTTCAATTCTACACCTTATCCCTTATGAGTCTTTTTATGTAAGAGATGATCAGATGGTAGAAACAGGTGGTGCGAATCCAGTAACAGATATGTATAGTGCTTACAATTTTATGGTTGATTATGAAGCATCAAGAACAGTTTCGTCTGATCATATAGGTGTTGAGCTTGAGTTTATGCACCATCTATGTTTAGCAGAACAAAAAGCACTTGAAGATGGTGATGAAAACTCTGTAAAGGAGATAAAAGAGGTTCAATTAGAATTTTTAAATAAACATCTACTTCAATGGGCACCAATCTATTTGATAAATATGAAATTTGAAGCGAGAACACCACTTTATTATGATGCGGCGGAGATGGCTTTAGAATTTATACTAAGCGATAACGAATACTTAAATAAAGAATTGAATAGTTAAATGTCTTTAATATCGCTAAATGCTAGTCGTTGCGTGCGTTCTCTCGCAAAAGAGAGTCGATGTAATAAATGTGAAGTTATCTGCCCAACAGATGCTATAGTGGTAGCAGATAACCCACTTCCTGCGATTAATTTTTCAAGTTGTGTTGGTTGTGGAGCGTGTGATGCGATATGCCCTAGTGAGGCACTCTCTTTAGATAATTTTTCTGCTACAAATTTTTTCTTTGAGTTTTTAGAAGATAGCGATAAACTTATATCATGTCGGAAAAATGTTCCCTGTATAGCAGCATTGAGTGTTGAACATATAATCTCTATGGCAATTTTAAAAAAAGAGATGATTTTTGATATGGGGCATTGTAAAGAGTGTCCTATCTCTCATACATGTGAGCCTCAGATAGTTAAAAACTATGAAGAGGCATCATATATTTTGAGTGCTATGGAAAATGAGGCTGTAATAACTCTTGAAGATATATCTTACGAGGATGAATCTCAGCCACAAGAGAGTAATAGAAGAGATTTTTTTCGCTCTATAAATTTAGGAAATGTTGCAAAAACAAAACATGCCTTTGAGAGTGAGGTTAAAAAAGCTAGTGATGAACTAGTTGAGCATACTTTACAAAAAGCAGATATAGCACTTTTAAGAAAAAAGAGAGTACCAGAGAAAAGAAAGCTATTATATACAGCGATAAAAAGGATTAATAAACCATCACAGTATCATGTAGTAGATGCAAATGAACTGACATTTACATCTCAAAAGCTTTTAGATGAATCTACATGTAGTGCATGTCAAATGTGTTACAGAGTCTGTCCAACAGGAGCATTAACATCAGATATTAAAAACTCTAAGATAGACTTTGATCCTTTTCTTTGTATAAAATGTAGTGTGTGTCATGATGTTTGTGAGCCAAAATCTATAACAGTTTCAAGTGCTTATAATGTAAAAGAGTTTTTTGAACCAACTGTTGAAAATCTAATATCTTTTAAGGTAAGAAGATGTGACGAATGCAATATGATTTTTAGTACAAATACAGATGAAAAGATGTGCTACAGATGTAAAGCAGAAGATGAAGAAGCCCGAGAACTTTGGGGCATAACTGAGGATATGTAAGATGATGAATAATGAAAATCAAATCTCTCGCAAAACCAAACTTTATGGATTTATCGGTGAACATGCCGGCGTGAGTAGATTTAGTGCTTTGATAAATAAAAAATTTAAAGCAAATAGTGATGATGCTATGATGATACCTATGAATATTAGAGAAGATGATCTTTTTTTTACTGTTTCAAATATGAAAAAATCACAGGTAGATGGAGCAGTAATATCTAGTGAATATATATACGATATCTTAGATATTTTAGATGATGCTAGCAGTATGGTTAAGAGAAGTGGCATGTGTGATATAGTTTATAAAGAGGGTGAAACACTTTGTGGTGATATCTTTAGCACAAGAGTATTAACTGAGTACTTAAAAGATATCAGAGCTTCAAAGGTGGCTGTTATAGGCATAGCACCACAGGCAAAAGCTTTTTCATTTCTTGCATGTGGATTTAATATAAGCTATTTTTATGAAAACCTTGAGGAGCTTATGAAGTTCACACAAGAAGTTGATATACAAGATGCAGATCTTAACCGTATAGTTGATGGTATGGGTATAGATTTTTCAAGCTATGATGCTGTTCTTGACTTCTCAGATTTAAACTCTTTAGAGATGATAGATAGATTGCCACATGTGAGTATAGATATGAAAAACTCAAAACAGTTTTCAGCTTTAAAACAAAGAGCCACAAAGCTAAATACTCAATATATTGGTTATGATGATATGATAGAAAATTTAACATCACAAGCATACAAAATGATAAAAAAAGGATAATAAGACCATGATGAATGAAAATGAACTGAGTGATTTAAGAGCAGAATTTGATAAGTTTGTAAGCGATAAGTGCTCACCAAATCCAGAAGATGGTATGACACAAGATAGAGATATTGGAGATAAAGAGGATGAGGAACCAGTTCCACAGTTTGTAGATGCTTTAACTTCTAAACTTTTAGCACCATCTATAAGTGGGGTTTATCTTTCTCGTTTAGATATTAAACGAATTGCCGAGGCTATAGATGAGTCTATCCCCATAAAAGAACGAATAAAAATGGTAAAATCACTCTTTAGACACACAACAAAAAAAGAGTATTTAAGAGATGCTTTTACAGAAGTAGATAAACATATAAATGGCCGTATCTTAATATACCAAGAGTTAGGTGAGGCTTTTGAAACATCTAAACCAATTTTTGATGAGTATATAAGAAAAGCTCAAAAAACTATGAAGATGTTTGATACGATAATAGATGATTTTGAGGAGATAGAAGCTACCTCAGATCCATTGTTAGTCTAAGCAGCTATATACTGATCTATAGATCTGTTTATACGATGAAGTTCTTTTGCATACTGATCTATATAGGTAGGAATAAGTTCATATTTTTTATAAATAAGTCTTTGGAGTATCTCAGTTGTAAGTTGATGCATATCCTCTGCTCCAATAGATCCAGATAGACCTTTAAGGTCTATACATAGCATTCTTAACTGTTCATATCTAAAGTCTTTTACTAGTTTTGCAAATGTTGTATCGCTATCACCATAGGCATATTTAAACTCAGATAGTATCTCTGTGTAAAATATCTCGTCTGCATTTGATTGAGTGATTCCAAGGTGGACATTGAGCCCATCAAGGGTGTTTATAGTTTTTTCTTCTCTTTGATTAGTGCGTCTATCTTGAAATCTCTTTTCGACGAAAATTGTTAAAACACTAAATAGTTTCTCTTTTTTTAGAGGTTTAGCTAAGTAGCCATTCATCTTGCAGTTAAACATTTTATCAATTTCAGATGCAGATGTAAGTGCAGTTAGGGCAACGATAGGCAGTTTGTTGAATTTAGGATTATCTCTAATTTTCTTTGCCGCTGTATAACCATCCATAATTGGCATATTTATATCCATAAATACAATATCAAACTCTTCATCTGTGCTTAGTATATCAAGAGCTTCTTTTCCATGGTTTGCTACGGTTATTTTCATGCCAGACTTACTCAATATACCTAAAAGTACCTTTTGATTAATAAGGTTATCTTCAACTAAAAGAACTTTTGAGCCTCTAAATTCTGAAAATCTAGAGAGGTTTACATCTGGGGTGTCATCAAAAGTTCTTCTATAAACCAAGAGAGAATTTTTTTCAATTTTTGCATCTTGAGCTTCATCTATCTTAGTCGGTTCTTTCAAATATATTTTTTGCATCGCTTGTTTAATCTGCTTATGTGTAGACGGCTTACTTAATTGAATCTCTGCTATTTTAGCATTTGGATATTTTTTTGACTTTTTAAATAGATTGCTTAAAGAGATTATTTTAGCATTACTTATTTTTAATGCTTTTAGTACATCATCTCTAAATAATTTTTCATCTATGATAACTAAATCATAGGTAGAAAAATTAGGTTTATTTTGTAGAAACTTCTCCTTTGATTCTAGATGAACCTTATGTTTTAATGCTGAAAATATATTTTTTATCACTGCTGCAGAGCTGTCTGATGAATCAACAAGAAAAATACTTTTACTTTCAATCAGACTATTTGACTCTTCTTGTTGTTTGACCTCTTTATAGGGAATATTAAATACAAACTCTATCAATCCACGATCATCATTTCTTGCTATGAGTTCTCCACCCATAAGTACAGATAACTCTTTGGCAATAAAGAGACCTAAGCTATCATAACTATTTGTTTCTTCATTATAATTTGAGTGAAAAATATTCTTAGAGTTTTCAACATTTATCTTAATATCACTTTTAATGACAAAAAATAGTTCTTCACTTTTACTAAAAAAGTTATTTTTTGATATATCTACTGTTAGCTCTTTTGCGTTATCATTAACACAATAAAGCAATATATTTACAAGTATTTTACTTAGGTTTAGTGTATCACCATATAAGTTTTCTGAGATATTATTTTTAACATCATAAATCAACTCTAGCTCTATCTTATCTGTATTTGATTTGAGTGTCCCTGATACATCATTTAGTAGGTTTGATAATTTGAATGGTTCATTAGCCGAAGTTATCTTTTTAGATTTAATTCTGAGATATTCTATAAGATTAGTAGCGATATCTAAGAGTTGGTTCTCTGAGTGAATAACCCTGTTTATATGAGTTTCTAAATCTGTATCGTTGTCCGCTAGTTCTTTTGTAGTTTTTACTGTATTTTGTGCTATGTTTTGAATATCCTCACTCATATTTGATAATAGTTGATCCTGTGCTTGAATGATATTGTTTTGATTATCTTCTTTTTTCTTGATGCCTAATTTAAAATTTTTCATCTGCTCTGATGAGATAAAAAGTGAGATAAGTGCAACGGCTCCTAGACCAAAAAGAGCAGCCCAAACAGTGAAATCTTCACTATCAGTTGGAATGTTTTTTAAATCAACTAGATTAGTATCTACGGTAGCTAATAAGTTCACAGTGATGACTAAAGAAAGTAGATAAATTAGATTATTATTCATTTATTTGCATCTTTATTTTGATTTTTGTTATAATTATACCCAAATAATTCCATAAGGATTTATAAAATTTATCTATGCTTGTGCTTAAGGGATGTTTAGTAAAAATTTTAAGCCACCTTATTGGTGGTGTAAATTTTTAATGAACCTGCCTTGAGTGCAATGATAGTTTAAATTTTTTATTCTTATGGAATTATTTGGGTTATACTTATAGTAGCCTTAGATTAGCTTAAGGAGACCTCTAAAAAGTATTCGTGTTAAGGATTATTTGACCCCTTTTACCTAATTTACATAAAAAAAAGAATTCCTTGCCAGACTAGAGAGGTTGATATTCCTGCTGCAAAACCAGCGATAATATCATCACCCATTACACCGATGCCACCTTTGGTTTCTCTGTCAATTCTGCCTATTATAGATGGTTTTGTAATATCAAAATACCTAAACAGTACAAAAGCTATGAGAGATTGAATCAGAAAACCATTTTCAAGTTGTGTTATATCATCTATGCCTATCGATATAGCAGGTGCAATACTAAGGGCAAACCACATACCTGCTAGTTCATCAATAACGATGCGTTTGTCATCATGTATACCTGAGTGTTCTTCATATCTGTTTATAGATTTTATAGCTATTATGCTTATGAGTGTTGTAGCTAAAAAAAGAGTCTGTGCATCAAAATATATAAGTATTAGCATACCAAGAGGTAAGGAAACAAGAGTTCCTACTGTACCAGGTGCTTTTGGAGCTAACCCGCTATAGCCAAGTGTTATAAAAAACCAATTCATTTTTATCCTTTTTTGGCATAAGATGCCGATTTAAGTAAGTGAAGTTGTTTGATATAGTTTCACCAGTTCTTGATAAAAATCTTTTTCAGTATGTTCTTCTAAAAGACCCTCAACCGGTAAGATATCATAGTATAATTTTTCTAAGTTTTTAAACCTGTCTTTAAAAAGTTTAGAGAGTATTTGTGCTGAAATCTCTTTTCTTATAAGGATAGTTGGTGGCAAAAGACCAAGTTCTAAAAGTTCTAAAATTGAATCAGCATGATAAGATATTTGATGATGCTGACCATGTGGACATGTACTTTTAGCTACAAGGGTTGTGCATTCGTTACAGTAAACATATTCACTTTCAAGTTTTATCTCAATATCGATGCCAATAATCTTATCCATGATAGATTTATCTGAATTTTCATCATAAAATATACCCAACCCTGTATGATCCCTGCTTATAGTTAATCTATCACAGCCATAGTTTTTAGCAACAATTGCATCGATGATAAGTTCATTATATCCGGCAAAAATATAGCTATTTTCAAGAGGAACGATAACTACTCTGTTCTTTGGTAAAAAGTTACTTATAAAGTATTCTAAAGACTCTTTTCTTGTATCGTAATCTAAATTATTGTTATTGTAGGGTTTTAGTAAAAATATCAAAAGAAGATCAGTTGTGTCTATAGCTTGTCTAATTAAGCGTTCATTTGCGCGGTGCAAGGGATTTGCAGCTAAGATTAGTGCGGTCGTATGTTTTGCACCAATCTGTTTTTTTGCATCGGCGATAAGCTCTTTGTTTTTGATGTTTTGATAAGATGAAGGATTTAAAAGTTTATACTCCCCACAGACTGCCCAAGTGCCAAGTCTTTGCATAGTAGTCTTAACTTCTGGGTGTGAAAGATCATCAGTTCCATAGATATGTTTTGTTCTAATATTTGGATTTGTTTCAAAAATTTCATCCACTATAAGTGTTGCAAACTTCTCTTTCTCACAAAGGATAGTAATCTCTTCTCCTGTAGTTAGAGATTTTATAGTTTTTTCATTTTTTGCACCTGAAGGTGCTAAAATAAAAGGAAGGGGAAATATTACACCATCGATTTGACCAGTGCTAATGATAGATTGTTTCTGTTTTTTTGTCATTAAGCCATTGAGTGGTTTTAGTAAACCACACTTAACCAACTCAAGCGCCGAAGCTGCTTCTTTATCTATAAGAAGTGTTTTATTTTTTCTTGATGATGTCATATTTTTTTCGTTTTTCCCATAGACTTTTACGACTAATTCCTAGTTTTTTTGATAGCTCTATATCTGGAAATTTGTATTGATAGTTAAGAACTATGTATTTAACATAATCTTCAATAGGAAGTATATCACCCTGATCAAAGATATTGTTTTCGCTTTTTATCTCTAAAACTTTATGCTCAACATCTTCTATTTTATCTGTACTTGAAACTATCGCTTTTTTATTGGCTATTAGAGTAGAAAACTTTTTTTTGTCGGCTTTTTTAAGTGTTTGATAATCGATGATGTAGATAATAGCATCTTGGTTTAGTAGTTCTATCTCATTTATAGCTTTTGGATCACTTAGTGTTATGAAGTGAATTGGAAGATCTTTTTCATACGCATGTTCAAATGCAAAGGCATCAGAATATTTTTGAAAAGATGATGATATATAGACAGGAAGTTCTATTGTTTTATGGTCATGATCTTTAGAGACAGTTGAGAAAGAGTGTGTTAAGTATTTTCTATAAGCAGCATCTCTTTTTTTTAGTTTTTCATAATCTTGATAGTGATCAATCTTTCTAATAAGTTCTTCTATCATAAAAGGCTTTAGTATATAATCTTTTGCACCAGCACTAAGAGGTTTTGAAACGGTATCATTACTTATGTATGAAACCATTAAGATGATAATGGATTTTTTAAATGTATCAATAACAGGATTAAAATCTTGTCCATTGATATTGGTTGAAAGTAAAACAACATCATATACATTACTTTTTATAGCATCTCTTGTTGATGTACACATCTCACATGTATGACCTAATTCACCTAATTTAGTAGCAATACTTTGTGCTAAATAAATTTCATTTTCTATAATTAGTATTTTCAAATTTTTGTCCAATCAAAATATTTTAAATTTGCATTTGCAATCACTCCAACACCCTCGCTGCGACCAATAAAGCCTAGTTTTTCAGTTGTTGTAGCTTTTATATTTACACGAGAACTATCACAGTTTAAAATATCTGCAATTGTTTTTCTCATCTGTAGTTTATATTTGCCAATTCTTGGCGTTTGAGCTGCTATGGTGATATCAACATTGACTATGACAAAACCAAAACCGTATATCTTATTGACAACTCTTTTTAGTAGTATTTTTGAATCTATATTTTTATACTCATCACTACTATCTGGAAACATCATACCTATATCGCCCATACCTGCTGCACCCAAAAGAGCATCTATAAGTGCATGTATGGCAACATCTCCATCACTATGTGCCCTGAATCCAAAATTGGAGTCTATCTCTACACCACCAAGGAACATCTTTTTGCTTTCATCAAAAGCATGCACATCAAAGCCGGTTCCACTTAATATGTCAGAGGATGGTTTTGATAGACATGCAAGAGAGTTTAAATCAGAAATATGAGTGATTTTATTTGCATCACTTTCACCCAATATAAACTTTCTTGTACCTCCATTGGCAACGATGGCACTACTTTCGTCTGTAAACTCTTTATCGGTATTAAGAGCATCTTTTAAAACAGTTGTTTTTGATAGTTGAGGGGTTTGAACTCTTTTGACTTTGTTTCTGTCGATAGTTTTATCTTGATAAATAATAGTATCGCTAACTTTTAGATAAGGAACAATAGAGTCAGCTTCAGTTTTTTTGGCGATTATGTTTTTTAAAAAATCTTCATTTATGCATGCTCTTGCAATATCACTCACAAGTACAAAATCAGTTTGCACCTCTTTTAATGCATTTTTTAAAGAACCTTGTCTGGTTGTAGAACCTTCAACAAAAATAAAAGATTCATGATTTCTCATAAATTCAATATCATCTTTTGAGGAGGTTATTATAACCTTATCAAAAAGTTTAGTTTCTACACACTTATTTGTTACAAATTGCCACAAAGGTTGATGACCTACTCTTAGCCATTGTTTTTTAACATCGCACTCAAATCGGCTCGAACTACCAGCAGCAAGCAAAATAAGCGTTAAATTTGTCAAATATATCCCTATCAAGAAAAAGTGTTACGAAATTATACACAAGGAAGCTTTCTTTATTCTTGATATGTGTTAATTGTGTTTGAATTTATTCTAATTTAAAATAAAAATATTATTAGAAAATTTGACTTAACCTTAGATTAACTTTATTTGATTATATTTCCACCATACTAATATTATATATGGAGAAACTATGAGAACTTCATGGGTTAAAAAAAGAGAAAATGATTCTGTTAGAACTCAGATGTATTATGCAAAACAAGGCATAATTACTGAGGAGATGGAATATGTTGCAAAAATAGAAGATCTATCTCCTGAGCTAGTTCGAAGTGAGATAGCTCGTGGTAGGATGATTATTCCTGCAAATATAAATCACACAACTTTAGAGCCAATGGCTATTGGTATAGCATCTACATGTAAGATAAATGCAAATATAGGTTCATCTGCAATCGCTTCTGATGTTATGGGTGAAGTAGAGAAGATGGAAGTATCTCAACACTATAAAGCTGATACTGCGATGGACCTTTCTACTGGTGGAGATTTAGATGAGATAAGAAAAGCTGTAATAGGCGCTTCAAAGATTCCAATAGGAACAGTTCCTATCTATCAGATACTACACGATGTGGGTAATAAGATAGAGGACTTAACTATTGAAGTAATGCTAGATGTTTTAGAGCGTCAAGCACGCCAAGGTGTTTCTTACTTTACAATTCACGCTGGTTTCTTGCTAGAAACTATGCCTAAGATTGCTAAAAGAAAGATGGGTATTGTAAGTCGTGGTGGTTCACTTATGGCTGCATGGATGATGCACTACCATAGAGAAAACCCTTTCTATACTGCTTATGATGAGATTTTAGATATTTGTGCTAAATATGATGTTGCTTTATCTTTAGGTGATTCGCTTCGCCCTGGATGTTTAGCTGATGCTTCAGATGATGCACAACTTGGAGAGCTTAAAGTTTTAGGTGATTTAACTCTTAGAGCTTGGGAAAAAGATGTTCAAGTGATGATAGAAGGTCCAGGGCATGTTCCGCTTAATCAAGTTGAGCGTAATATGAAGCTACAAAGAGAGCTTTGTCATGAAGCGCCTTTTTATATTTTAGGACCATTAGTTACTGATATAGCTGCTGGATATGATCATATATCTTCTGCTATCGGTGCTGCTGTTGGTGGATGGCATGGAGCTAGTATGCTGTGTTATGTTACGCCAAAAGAGCATTTAGGTCTTCCAAATGCTGATGATGTTCGTGAAGGAATTATCGCTTATAAGATAGCTGCTCACTCTGCTGATATTGCTAGAGGTAGAAAAGGTGCAAGAGATATTGATGATGAGATGAGTGATGCTCGCTACGCTTTTGACTGGGAAAAACAGTTTGAATTAGCATTAGATAGCGAAAGAGCAAAAGAGTACCATGATGAAACTCTCCCTCAAGATGTATTTAAAGAAGCAGAGTTTTGTTCCATGTGTGGACCGAAATTTTGTTCTTACAAAATAACGCAAGAGATTATGGAAAACCCTGAAGCTATCGCTAAGATAGCTGAGGAAGCCAAGTTAGCGGAAGTTCACTAAATTGATTTTAAATAAGACAATATTTGTCTTATTTAGATATGATACGAAATAATTTAATAAATAGGAATATCAGTATGACTGAAGAGATTGTAAAATCAGCTTTAAGCAGGGTAATGTATCCAGGGTTTACAAAAGATATTGTAACTTTTGGTTTTGTAAATGGTATAGAGATAAGTGGAAATGATGTGACTTTTAATGTAGAGATTACTTCATCTGCACCGGAAGTAGCGCAACAAATTTTTGATGATGCAACTACTGAGCTAAAAGCAGTTGGTGCGGGGAGCGTAACACCTGTTATCAAATCTCCAACTATGCCTGAAGCCCCAGCAGTTAAGAGCAAAAATATATGTCCACAAGTTAAAAATTTCTTGATGGTAAGTTCAGGTAAGGGTGGGGTTGGTAAATCAACTACATCTGTAAATATCGCTATATCATTAGCAGCACAAGGTCTTAGAGTAGGTCTTTTAGATGCAGATATATATGGTCCAAATATCCCACGGATGATGGGACTAGAAGGAACTCGTCCAGAAGTTGATGGTAATAAAGTGTTACCACTTAAAGCTTACGGTATAGAGGTAATGTCGATGGGGTCACTTATGGAAGATGGTCAATCTCTAATGTGGAGAGGGGCGATGATTATGAAAGCTATTGAGCAGTTCTTAAGAGATATTTTATGGTCTGAACTTGATGTATTAGTTATCGATATGCCTCCAGGAACTGGTGATGCTCAACTTACTCTTGCCCAAAGTGTTCCTGTGACAGCTGGTCTTACTGTTACAACACCACAAGCTGTTTCTATAGACGATTCTCGTCGTTCATTAGACATGTTCAAAAAACTTAATATCCCTATAGCAGGAATAGTTGAGAATATGAGCGGATTTATCGCTCCAGATACTGGTAAAGAGTATGATATATTTGGTAAAGGAACTTCAGGACCAATGGCTGAGGAATTTGATACTAAAATAATCGCAGAGATACCAATAGAGCCAAGTATTCGTGAGGGTGGTGACACTGGTCAGCCTATCTCATTTGTTGCTCCATCTTCTGAGAGCTCAAAACGATACGCAATAGCAGCTGAGTCTATTTGGGCTACTATTACTGCTGTAAATGCGGCTGGTGGTGCTTCAAATGAGAGCGTTCAACCAACAACTCCTCCAGGTGTAAGTGCCTGTTCTATGTAATAATTTGAAGTAAGATTTTATCTTGCTTCATCTATAAATTAGACTCTAAATCAAGTTCGGAGTGACGGTGAATAAGAACCTCTGTCACTCTCAGCTTGTACATTTTCATAAGCCATTTAAAGAGTTATCTAACATCCTCACTCTCTGACATCTCTTTTTTGTAGTTTACTATCTTATTTCTTCCAGTTGTTTTGGCAACATATAGGGCTGTATCAGCAAACTTAATACATTTCCATATAGTATCTCCATCTTGAGGAAACATTGCTATTCCAATACTCATAGTTTTTTGCATAGTTTCACCACTTCCTACATCAAAAATCAGATTGGCAAAAGCAGAATGAATCTGTTTAGCAACCTTCTGCGTACCATCTAGAGTTGCATTATGCAGCATAACTATAAACTCTTCTCCACCATATCTAATTGCCAAATCGGCATCTCTAATATTTTCCTGTAAGACTTTGCCTATTTCAGCAATAACTTTATCACCAACATCATGCCCATAGGTATCATTAACCATCTTAAAGAAATCAACATCAAGCATCATTACGCTATATGTTTCACCCTCTCTTTGTGCTTGGCTCATAACTTGATCTATAAACTCTTCTAAAAATCGTCTATTATACAGACCAGTCATCGCATCTCTTAGAGAGGTATCTCTTAGCTTTTCAGTTAAAACCTTGCTCTCTATAACAGGTTTAGCAGCTTCTAGATAATGTTTTATACTTGGTATAAGAGAGTTGATTCTTACTATCTCTTGGTTTGTTGTTGCTGTAATGGAGAGCACGATAGAAACTTCAGTGTTAATATTAAAAAATATACATAGATACTCTTTACCGTTTGCTTCGCAAGTTTGACATAGATCTGTAAAATCTGTTGATATTACATCACTTTGTGTTCTGTATGCTCTACACTCATGTGCTTTTTTATCTACATATTCTAAACATATACTTTGTGCAGAATCAACAATATAAACTAGATTTCTTGTTGACTTAGTATCATCTATTTCATAAAAGGCGAAGTGCTGAAGATTGTATTTTGTTTTTAAAACACTTATAATTCTACTGTATACACCACCTTTTGAGAGATCTCTTTCTATTGTCTTTTTAAATTTGTAAATGTCAGACAGTTCATGAATAATAATTTTAGCTTCATAGAGTGGATCTGTTGTTGATAAGCTGTTTTGTGGTGTAAATGTAGCTAGATTTTGTTTTATATCTCCAAATGTAGTTTGCATTTTTGAAAAAAGTGTATTCATTTGATTGACAATAATTTCAGTGTTTCCCGAGATTCCGGTATTGAATTTATGTGTAAAATCACCTCTGTATGCTTTTTGAATTCCCTCTTCTAGGTTTTTGAAAAATGTTATATAAGGAGTAGTGATATAATTAACAAGTATAAGAGCAACAAGTATAAACAAAAGATTAATTCCTAGTATCTTAAGTATAACTACAATAGCTGTATCTCTGGTGTGAGTTAAATCAAATTCCATACTTATTGCACCAAGAGTATCCCCTATATTTACATCGTGACAAGAGATACAACTATTTACTCCTGAACCACTAGTAGCTTTATAAGGAATAGTTATTCTTAAAATATTTTTATCAGATAGTGATTGTTGTGCTAAACCATTTTTTATGACATTTTTATCTATAGCATCTCTAGCAATTTCGTTTTTAAATCCTTTACCATATTGCTGTGTAACATTATCTGATCTTACAACCCAAAGAGATTCTATTTCACTATTATTGGAAATTTCATTAAGAAAGTATTGTCTTTGAGGCATATTACCATTGATCATATGAGCAGTTAATCCACCTTCTACAATACTAGCGGTTAATTTTGATTTTTTAATAGCAGCATCTAGACTATAATCTTTAAAATTTAAAGAGATATTTATAAGAGTAGCTATGGTTAAAGCAAGTAACATTAGCGTTACCGAAATAAGAAGTTTGGATTTTGATTGCATTCAATTTGCCTTAGTATGTATTAAGTGAAGATTTGCATTGTTTATGATAACTAAGTGTTTATAAATCTAAAATGAAATCCCAATAATTCTATGCAAAATTAGACAACAAGTCAAATTGCTCTACAACTAGGCGGCATGGCGACCACACCTATGTAGTCACCATTCATGCACTTGATGTAAAAAAACTAGATATAGATGAAAAGACTAATCAAGCAGTTGTAGGTTATATGATAAATGCCCATACTATAAAAAAGAGTTCTCTTGTATCTTACTACTCCAGATAGACCAATAGTCGTCTATCTCTATCTCTTCTTTGAAAAGTTACATCCATTTGGTGAAATATTTTAGGTGTAGCTTTTCTCTTAAAAGTACCTAATTATAGTAGTTTGTGGCTGTTTTATTATTTGGTATGACTTATTTAGGGTTAAAAGCCCTTAATATATTTTGAAGAGTCATCTGATATAATATTTTAAAATCTATTTTACTATTAAGGTTTGCTAATGTTTTTGCGCATATCTATCTTACTAATTTTATTTACTTCCTTTGTGTTTTCAGACGCAACTATAAAAATTGGTGTTTTAGCTAAAAGAGGTGCTGATGTAGCACTTCAGAAGTACACTGCTACTGCCAAATATCTTAGCGATGAGATAGAAGGTCATACATTTGAGATAGTTCCTCTTGGGTTTGAAGAGTTGGGGCTTAGTGTTAAAAATGCAGAGATAGACTTTGTTCTAACAAATACTGCATATTATGTAGAGCTTGAGTATCTCTATGGTGTAAGTAGAATAGCTACACTCAAAAATATTAGTGGCGATGGTGTAGTTGTTAGTAGTTTTGGAGGAGTGATATTTACAAAAGAAGATAGTGGTATAGATAGCTTAAAAGATTTACAAGGAAAAAGATTTGGTGCTGTAAATATAAACTCCTTCGGTGGATGGGTTATGGCACAAAAGGAGCTACTTGATCACGGTATAGAAATTGATGATTTTTCAGAGTTTAAGTTTTTTGGCTCACATGATAAAGTTGTTTTAGCAATGAAAAATGGTGAGATAGATGCAGGAACTGTAAGAACAGATACTTTAGAGAGAATGTCTAATGAGAAAATTATAGATTGTGAAAATTGTAAAATTTTATCTAAAAAAGAGTATGCTGGATTTCCATTTAAGGTGAGTACTGCTCTATATCCCGAATGGCCCTTTGCTAAACTCTCCTTAACTCCACAAAAACTATCAAATGATGTTTTGATAGCTCTATTGCATATGAGCCAATCTTCAAAAGCAGCTGAGGATTCAAAAATAGCAGGCTGGACAATACCGCTTGATTACTCAAAAGTACATGCATTACTGGAGGAGTTAGAGCTTAGTTTTTATGCAAAACTTAGTGACTTTACTTTTGCAAGGTTGTACGAGAAATATAAAGTGTGGTTTTTTGTAGTGATAGCTGGATTTTTAACTGTTTTAAGCTTTTTATTTTACATATCTAGGCTAAACAGTAGATTGAAAAGAAACAGAGATGAGATAAAACTACTCAATACAGGTTTAGAGCAGAAAGTACATGAGCGTACCTTAGATTTAGAGAAGATGTACTCTCAAGAGAAGTATCTTAAAGAGGTTGTAAAAACTATAGCTGATGTAAATAAACTGTTAGTGAGTTCTTATTCCACCCAGACTATAATTAATAATTCTATGCAAACATTAGCAAAAAACAACTATTATAAGTTTGTTTGGATTGGTTTGATAAAAGATAATTTACTTGAAGTTGTTAGCCAATCACGAGAAAATAAAAATATACTCAAAGAACATTGCTACAGACTTGAAGATCATACGGATAGCTTCGCATTTGCCTCTGCTAAATCTTGCATAGAACTCAATACAACTGTTTTGGATAAGTTACCCAAAGAGTATTCATTTAAAATAAGTGCAGATACTTATAATTGTACATCTTGTTGGCTCATAGTTTTACCACTTCGAAGTTCTGAAGATAATGAGCCACTAGGTACTCTAAGTGTGTTTTCTGAGCATGAAAATGGTTTTGTGCCTGAAGAGATCAAGATGCTTGAAAACCTAGCAACAGATATCGCTTATGCTCTCAATGCAATAGAACAGCGCACAATGCTTGAGAATATGGAGTTAGAAAAAATTTCTAATTATGAAGAGACAATTTTAGCTTTTGTAAATATTATAGAACAGAGAGATAGCTATACAGCAGGGCATACAGTAAGGGTTGCAAAATATTGTCGTTTAATAGCAAAAGAGATGGGTATTGATGAGCAGGATATTATTAAGCTCGAACAGGCAGCTATTTTACACGATATTGGAAAAGTTGTAACTCCTGATGCTATTTTACTAAAGCCTGGAAGACTTACTTCACTAGAATATGAACTTATAAAAGAGCATTCAGAAGCAGGTTTTCAGATGCTTTCAAGAATTGAAATGTATAAAGATTTAGCACAAATCATTCGATATCATCATGTTCATTATGATGGTACAGGGTACCCAACAACATCAAAAGATACTCCATATGAAGTGTCACTGCTCTCATATATCATGGTAGTAGCCGATGCCTTTGATGCTATGACATCCAATCGTATTTATAAAGCAAGAAAGAATGTCGCAGAAGCTATAGTTGAGATAAAAAAGTTTAGCGGTACGCAATTTCATCCTGATGTAGCAAAAGCAGCTGTGAATATTTTAGAAACTATAAGTATTACAGATACCTCTCAGCTACCAAGTAATGCATTTGAAGAGCAAAGATTTGCATACTTTTTTAAGGACTCTCTCACTGGTGCATATAATGAAAACTATCTGAAACTAACACTTGTAGAGAATCAAGATGATACAAGATGTCTCTATTTTATTGAGTTGAAAAACTTTTCCATGTTTAACCAGAAGTATGGATGGGAGAAGGGTAATGAATTTTTACAACAATTTTACTCTACTCTTGAGAACAAGTATAAAAACTCTATGATATTTCGCTATCAAGGTGATGATTTTATTTTGATTTTTAATGAGCATCAAGTAGTTACAAAAGATGATGTGTTATCTTTTAAAGGTTTTGAAGATAGTGGAATTCTTGTAAATATAAGTCATTATGATTTAAAAGATGAGGTACCTAGTTTTTAAAATAAAATTTCAAGTTTTACTTATTTGTATGTTCATCCAGTCTAGCTATATATAGTTTTTCATCTGCTCTTTTTAAGAAAGTGTCTATATCTTCTGCTTGAGTATATTGTGATAATCCTATACTTATAGTAAAGGTTATATTATCTGCTGTTCTGTTTTTTTCAATAATATTTCTTATTTTTTCTAACAATATATTTGCTTGTTTATCCCAAATAATTCCATAAGGATTTATAAAATTTATCTATGCTTGTGCTTAAGGGATGTTTAGTAAAAATTTTAAGCCACCTTATTGGTGGTGTAAATTTTTAATGAACCTGCCTTGAGTGCAATGATAGTTTAAATTTTTTATTCTTATGGAATTATTTGGGTTTATATCCGTATGTGTACATTTGTATTATTATGTTATACTTTTGCTATCAAAGTGTGGTGCTTTGTGTGTGTATATTGTTCGGGCATTGAACTTATATCAATTTAAGCCTTATCACTTCATGTGGTAGGGCTTTTTTTTGGTCTATTTTTTAGGTATGCTAATATATGGCATACTCCATTATAAGATGGTTAGGTTATGGGGTTAGATTGATGTAAGGAATACTCAATGCCCGAGTTTGATATGCACACCCTAGGATACTTAATCATAGCAATAGTTATATTGTTTTAGCTTTTAAGTAATCCTAAGTGCGAGGGAATAACCACCCCTTGCACTTTACCTGTTCATAAATTCATCATATCTCTTAGTTTCTTCATCTGCATCTTTATAGTTTGAAAGTTCATGTTTAAAAAAAAAGGGGGGGGTTGTGTATGGCTCCGGATGCTGGATTCGAACCAGCGACCAAGTGATTAACGGTCGTCATATTTATTTAAATCTAATCATATTCTAAGAATTTATTAGAACTTAAGTAAATAAATTTAAAGTACTTTTTCCAGTAGTTATATGTTTATAACCCATCTGATTATAGCCCTTAAGCCTCTTAGTAAAACTGGATTTAAGCATAGGTACATTTTCATCCACAAAATCAATAGCTAAACACTTCTGTCCGCGTCTACCAACTCTTCCTAAGTACTGAATAATTCTACCTTGATATGATATTGGCATTGTAAATACAATAGTATCCAGATGAGCAAAGTCAATACCCTCTCCAATATACCCACTAGTTGATAAAATTATATCTGCATCATGAGCTTCTTTTAAAGCAGCTCTTTGAACTTTTGTACCCATTCCGCCATAGAGGAGTGTTGCTTTTATATTTTTACTTTTTAGTCCATGATATAAAATATTAAGATGTTCTATTCGCTCACTTAAAATAAGAACTTTTCTTCCTTTTAGCTTTTGAGTCTCATTGATGATTAATTCATTTCTCTCAAAGTCCTCTACTATTTCGCCAAGTATCATAGTAAATTCATTTTCATAGGCTTCAAACTTTGTACGAATACTTTTTAGTATATGTATCTGTTCTTTATCTCTTTTAACCTCATGCACTATATTGCCACACTGCATTGTCATAATTGGATGCATGCCATCTTGTCTTTTTGGAGTAGCACTTAAAGCAACCACATATTTACCTCTAAATTTTTTAAGAGGCACCTCAAACGATACAGCTGGTATATGGTGGGCTTCATCTACTATTATTTGAGAATAATCTTCTATCAGCTCGGGTCTATTTTTTAATGACTGTAACATTGCTATATCAAGATTTGAAGTTAGTTTCTTTTTTCCTTTACCAAGCTGACCAAGAGTTTTCTTATCAATATCAAAATATTCACTTAGTCTTTCAGCCCACTGCTCAAGTAAAGTAATTTTATGAACTAAGATAAGTGTATTTACTCTTCTTTTCGCAATTACAGCAGAAGCAATAGCGGTTTTACCAAATCCTGGAGGTGCAATTAAAAGAGCATAATCATTTTTTAGTATCTTGTTATACGCAGTCTTTTGATTATCTCTTAGTTTTATACTTAGTTTTGGTTTATCTATCTTTTTAATAAATCTTTTATCTTCAATAATTAGTGAAGCATTATTGGATTGAAAAAGATGCTGAACTTTAGTTATAAATCCTCTTGGTAAAATTACATATCTTTCATTCATATCAAAAAGTGAAATAACTCTTGGTGTATTAAAGGTTGATTTTCTCAAATTTTGGCGGATATAAAACTCTGGATTTGTAAAAGATGCTAGTCTCTGTAGAGTATTTAAAAGTGTTTTAGATAACTCCATTTTTTCAATATAGAGTGCTTCATGTATAACTGCTTTTGTAGTTTTAGGAAAAGATATAGGTTTATTTTGCTTTATCTCCCATGGCATTAAAGAATCTATTTCATTTGAGTTTTGAACAATATTAGTTTGTAAAAGATTTGAAAGTTTAACTGATGATATTTTTGATATAGTTTTTAAAATCTTCCATTGATCTGAATATGGTTGCATAGTATCAATATCTATAAATACTGTTTTATTCTCAACTCTTGAAGTATATTGTAGTGGGAGTGCAACTAAATTACCTAGTGCATCAGGAGCCACAAAGTTTTGATTTGGAAACATTCTATCATAACTGCTCATATCAATACTATTTCCTATATCCATAGCTTTAGTTATAAGAATATCTCCTAGTTTTCTAGCACTAATCGCACTAACTAAAGTTTCAAAGAAAAACCAAATGTGGATACCATTTCCAGATTTTGAGAGTTCAATAAGAGGAATAATATTTAACTCTTTACAAATTTCATTTATAGCTCTTGAATCTTCAATGAAACTTGCTTTATCTAAATCTATCACTAAAAACTTCGCCATAGTTTGATTTATGACAGCATAAGTTCCTAATCTAATTTTGCCTTCTAAATGTTTTTGAATAATGTTTTCATTGATAGGAATATAATCTTGACCTCTAAAAGTATAGGTAACTGGTGAATAGCCTTTTTTAGTTCCATCTTTACTTATCCAATACATCGGATAGACATCTTCACGAGCTATAAATAGTGATTTAAAAAGGGATATTTTTTGTTGTTTAGTGAATGGGGATATTTTTTCTACAGTAGCTGGTAATGCCTCTGTTACATGTATTATTTTTTTGGTTTCTTGTATCTCTTTTTCAATTGATTGCTTTTGAGATTCTAATGAGTTTAGTTTTGAGTAGAGCTCGTTTAGTTGCATCTATATAGATATGACTTTAATATTATCTTCCATATGATACAAATTTTTGGTGTACATTTTTTTCAAAGACTGAAACATCCCCAATAATTTTATTTGCTTGTTGGATAACTTCATCTTGTTTATCTGATATAGCTTGCATTGCTTCTTGTATTAATTGTTTTCTATTATCCTGTTTCAATAATGGGCTCACTTGCTTAGTCATTTTTAATCCTCGTACTTCGGTATTATTTTTAAAAATTTATCACAACTAATATTTTCATAATAACTATTATCTCTTTTGTCTATAACATTTAGAATAATATCTTCTGAAAATAGCTTTTTTATTGCATAAGTTGTACTTCTTGATTTAAGTACACTCTTAAAAAACACATCTTCAGGGACAACTCTAGAAGTTACTGTTTCTCTTTTTTTAGTATACAAAAAACATTTTTCTAAATCGTTATATACATAAAATATTTCAATTTTATAGTTTTGCTTTAGTAATTTTAACATATTTTCTTTAGCTGTTTGAAAATGAGATAAATTTGAATCAACAACAAGGGAAAGGTCTCTATTTTTTATTGCTTCATCAAACAAAAATTGAACACCCCAACTTGCAGGTTTTTGAAATATATCGCTATTCTTTCCATTGTAACCAACAGATTTAAAAAAACCCCGAACAATATCTATATCCAAATGTAGTAAATTACTTTCAATTTCTATAAATCTTTGGATAAATTCTGTTTTACCTGCACCACTTGGTCCAGCTGTGAAATATGCTATTTTTTCATCCATAGGAAACTTAGTGTCTAAATATTTTTTAAACAAATTCTCTCTATTTTCTTTTAAGTATTTTATGGCTGTTTGTTCGAGTTCTATTTTAGTTTTCATATTTCAATTATAGCTAAAACTATAAAATTTTAGTTTTTTAGGTATTTTTAAATGTATTTTTTTGGAAAATGAAAAAAGAATTTATAAATTTACATATTCTAGTCTAATTTATGGTTACTAATAGGTTACTAAAGTGATTTTTCTCTAAACTTAAAGTGTTTCTAAAAAGTACTTAAAAGTTCGTATTTTAGGGATTTATTGATGGCTCCGGATGCTGGATTCGAACCAGCGACCAAGTGATTAGCAGTCGTCAAATCTCTTTAAATCTAATCAAACAACTCGCTATGAGAGCCAATATCTACTAATTTTAAAGTCTTATCTTCTATCATATATACTAGCAATAAATCTGGCTTAATGTGACATTCTCTAAAATCTTTTAGTTTTCCTATAAGTTGATGGTCTTTATACTTTTCTATCAGTTTTTTATCACATAATAAATTATATACTACATCAATGTAAGCCAAATCTTCTTCATCAGTTAATCGTAATTTTTTATAGCTTCGCTTAAAAGAGTTGGTTTTAAATAAACGATATTTTATCAAGCTTTTAAATCTTTCATCATATCATCTATATTATCATGATATGTACCCTCAGTTTTTTTTGCTTCATCCATAGCTATTTTCAATCTATCGCTTGGAACTTTTAATTCAAAAGGTATGCCATGTTCAGACACTACTTTTTTTAAAAAAATATTTATAGCTTGAGATGTTGTTAATCCTATCTCTTTTAAAATATGTTCTGCATCAAACTTTAAAGATTCGTCAACTCTTGCTCTTACTGTTGCATTTAAAGACATAATTTTACTCCTTACAATCTAGATACTATATTGTAGCACAAAATAGCTACAATATAATACTTTTAACAATTCTAAGTAAGTATTAGTTATTTATCTAAACGCCGTTTAAATGCCAAAATAAATGAAGCAAATAAAAATACTAATAATAGACCAATAAAATTATTAATTAGTAATGCAAAAAAACTTTTTTCTTCAAACCATCCATTTGTTTTAATCCGAAAAATATCAATTTTTGAAATAGTGTAAGTTCCACTAATTGTAAATAAGTTTCTAGCAAATTTAAAACCATCATTGGTATTGAAATATTATTATCATTAACTATATTTTTTGCAAAAACTGTTTGATTTGCCTCTTTTAAAAAATCAGGAGCTTTATTTGTAACTTTATAAGTATCTATCATGACTGTAAAGGTAAAAAAAAGACACTAAAAAAAGTGCTAAAAAATTCAAAAGTGCTTTAAAGTTAGTATTTTAGGGTTTTTAAAGTGGCTCCGGATGCTGGATTCGAACCAGCGACCAAGTGATTAACAGTCAGTTAAATCTAATTTATCATTCTTTCTTAAATTGCATCAAACCTAATAAAGCTCCTATATAATAGGGGTTTATAGCCATTTGCTATTTGTCATACTTTACCAAATTATTGCATAAACACCAATCTATCACGGACTTATACATAGAAATTCAAAACTTAAAGTTGAATTTAAAAGCAGATTTTCAAAGCTGATGAAGGACTTAAAATGGTTTTACATAAATGTTTATTTTACAATTGTATATGCACTTTCTTCTATCAAAATATATTCACTTTGGGCTAGTTCAATTCCTAAATCATAAGCACCACAATAATTCTCAAGAAATACAAATAAATATGCAATAGTATTTACAGCTAATAAACTATAATTTTCATTGGGGTTCATAAGTTCTATCTCCCAAATATACTCTCGACTTAATTCTTGATTTTCTTTTATTTTTGAAACAGTTTCAAATAGCTCTTTAAACTTTTCAATTTGAACTTGAAGTTCACTAAAAATTAATGGATTTTTATGAATAGCGATAGCAATATCAAATAGATCTCTAGCATTACCTTTGTGCGCTCTATAATAGATTTTTTTAGCAATTATCTCTTGTATAGATTCTATCTGTATTTTTGTTCCCCATAAATCAACTATTTTATATGGGTCTTGAGTTTTATCTTCTACACTAAAGAATTGAATTTTATAATCATCTTGTATTACTATCTCTGTATAAACAGGATATACTTTGCAGTTACCATCATATCCAAGGTTATTTAGTTTGTCTAAAAAAACTGAATCCCACTCTTTAGGTCTTAGCATCATAGAAATATCATCTTTTGAGTGAACAAATATATCTATATCAGTAGAATATCTATGATTCCAATAATATGCACTTAGAGCTGTACCACCACCTAAAGCAGAAACATTTAAAATTTCTTTTTTATCCAGTAGACAATTAGCAGCATCAAGCATATTCTTTTGAATCTCAAAATCATACATTAGCAGTTCTTCTTTCTAAAACTTTTTGTAACGCTAGAGGGATATTATTAGCTTTTACTGGTATATCAGCGACTACACCTTGTAGTCTAAATCTTTTATCCCATACTTCAGATACTCCTTTAAACATTCGTTCGGGAATCTGTTTATATATAGTTTTTATATCTCTTTTTGAGACATGAAAAACTTTTTCTAAATCTTCCAAATCACTTACAACACACTCTTTAAAAAACTTAGAATATACAATTTTTTCTCTTTGCGTAGCTTCATCATAATTTGTTTGAATAAAAGCATTTCTTACTTCATCATAAGTAAATTTTTTATCCTTAACAATATTTCTATTTAATATATGAAATATTCTATGCGTATTTTTCTTCTTTAAATTCTTTTGGGTATCTTCAAGTTTCATATTTTGAAGAAACTGGAAAAGCTTATTTTTTCTACTCTCTTCTTTATCCCAATCATTTAGAGTACTAATAGGTAAATCAAAAGTATTACTAATTTCTTTTTTTGTCATAAATACTCCTTCTTATTGTCATTATATACGATAATCGTTAAAATGTCAATTGCTTAATTTAATTAAGAAATTATTATTTTGTAAATTTAATGCATATTAATTATTTTATTTACAAACAAATAGTTTGTATTAACATCATATCTATTTAAATTATATCAAACTTCCTCTATTTCCCTGTATAAGGGGAGAGACAGCTTTTTTATTTTATCATCATT
>JAYEGN010000212.1:0-29632 GCA_034659115.1 Campylobacterota bacterium | reverse complement strand
ATGACAAATCATAAAAAACCGGAGTCTCATTGATATTTTGCACACTATCTTCGGCTATAGTTTTATCTAGGAATTGCTCCTGCTCCACCCATTTGACCCATCATCGCTTGTAGGTCTTTCATACCGTTTTTACCTGAAAATCTTTTTGCCATTTTACCTGCATTTTTAAACTGCTTTATCATTCTGTTTATATCTACTTGGGATAACCCACAACCTTTTGCAATTCTTTGTTTACGAGAGTTATTTAGTAGATCTGGATTTTCTCTCTCTTTTAGAGTCATCGATGAAACCATCGATTTGATATTTTTAAGCTCACTTGAGTTTTCCATATCAAAATCTTTTAGCGCTTTTGACATGTTACCCATTCCTGGCATCATACCCATTAGAGATTTCATACTACCCATCTTTTTCATAGATTCCATCTGTTCTAAAAAGTCGTTGAAATTAAACTTACCTTTTTTAATCTTTTGAGTAAGTTTTTTAGCCTGTTTCTCATCTATAACACTAGCAGTTTTTTCAGCTAAACCTTCAACATCTCCAAAACCCATAAGGCGATTTACGATACGCTCTGGTAGAAAAACTTCTAAATCTTCCATCTTCTCACCACTACCGATAAAGCGAAGAGGAACTTGAACTTGTGATGATAAACCTAGCGCTACACCACCTTTTGCATCACCATCATACTTAGAGAGGATTACACCATCTATACCTATTTTCTCTTTAAAGCTTGAGGCAGTTCTTACTGCATCTTGACCTGTCATCGAATCGGCCACATAAAAGATCTCATCTGGTTGTGCAGATTTTTTAACCGCATCTAGCTCATCCATAAGTTCATCATCTATAGCTAAACGACCAGCTGTATCTATAAGCACTACATCATAGATACCATCATTAGCTTTTTTAAGTGCCGCTGTTACAACCTCAACCGGATTTTTAGTTGCCTCATCTTCAAAAAGTTCTACCTCTATCTGAGTTGTAATCTGACGAAGTTGCTCAACCGCTGCTAAACGCTGAAGATCGGCTGCAACTATTAAGACTTTTTTCTGTCTGTTCTTTAGATAAAGAGCAAGTTTACCAGTTGTTGTGGTTTTACCAGAACCTTGAAGTCCTGTCATAAGTATCACCGTTGGAGGGTTTGGAGCAAAGGTAAAACCTTTATTTCCACCAACCTCTAACAGTTTATAAAGAGTTGCTCTTAGTGCATCTAAAAACTGATCTTTGCCGATACCCTTTTCTTTAGTGAGTGTTTGAACTTCAGTAATAAGCTCTTTTACAACCTTATGATTAACATCTGCTTTTAAAAGTGATTTTTTTAACTCATTTAGTGCTTTATTCAGTGCTTTTTCATCATCAAATGTACGAATCTTTTTAATTGCTGCTGTAAATGAACTTGTTAATGTATCAAACATAAAATACCTTTTTTAATTTTTTTGGATTATAGCAAAACTATTGAAAATCAACAAATATCTTAGGCTCAGGTGCTATAAACTCCATCCCTAAAAGTCTAACTTTATGAGCATGTAGCATAACTCTTTTAGCTCGTCTTCCGCCATACTGCTCATCTCCTACTATAGGATGGTCGATATAACGAAGGTGTGTTCTTATCTGATGTGTTCTACCGTTGTGTATAATACATTTGATTTTTGTCTTATTTGCACTCACTATATCAGGGAAAACTTCTGTTCTTGCCGGTTTTCCCTTGCCTGAAACATTTGAGTAAGCTTTATTGTTTTTTTTCTGTGTTAAGATTGGTTTATCTACCTCCACTGGCTCACTAATAATACCCTCTACCCATGCTATATACTCTTTATAAACCGTGTCTTTTTTAAACTCTTTTATCGCTTTTTGTCTAAAATCTTCATCTTTGACTAACATCAAAACACCACTTGTCTCACGATCAAGTCTATGAAGTAAAACAGCAGGCTTAAGCTGCCTCTCTATCTCATCAGAATTTACGAAAGCTGGTTTATCAACAACAATAATCTCATCATTTTCAAAGATAGGCTTCATTTTTTCTATCTTATTTACTCTAAAAGTAGTCTTAGCATCTAACTCTCCACGAGCTATCATAACTTTTTTATTTCCAACATAAACCAAACCTCTATCTATCATAGATTTTGCCCCAGAGTTTGAGACGCCCTCTTGAAGTGCTAGTATTTTATATGCTTTTTCCATCGCCATGTGATTACCACCTTATTTAATTTTCTAATATTTTTTTTACTATTGGTTCTAAATTTATCTTCTCTTCAACCATAGAATTTGGAAGATTTCTTGAAGCTATAAGTGCCTTATGAATCTCTTGAGGTTCAACATATTGAACATGATGCACATACTTAAACAGCTCTTTTTGGTCATGAAAGTGTTTACCAGTTATAATTTTACATCCAAAATATGCTGGCTCCAATGGATTATGCCCACCCACATCATCTCTAAATGCACCACCTATTATGGCTATATCAGAGATAGCATAGATATTGTTAAGCTCACCCATCGCATCTACTAAAACCATCTGAGTATCAAAACCACCTGTTTGTGAAAATCGTGAAAGGGTCAAATCATTTTTTTCACTATAACTTTTCATCAACCTGTAAACACTTTCAAACCTCTCTGGATGTCTTGGAACTATTATCAGCATAGCATCACAAAACTTTGTGTACTCAACAAATGATTTTAAAACAGACTCCTCTTCCGTATCATGTGTACTTCCAGCTACAATACACTCTCTTTTAGGCTTCCTATAATCTTTTGTTTTTATAATTTTTCCAGCTAATTTTATATTACCAATCACTTCAATATTTTTAGCACCAAGTGCTAAAAATCGATTTTTATCAACTTCACTTTGCGCATAAATCATATCAACACGAGCCAATAGTTTTTCATAAAACCAAGTAAACTGAAGATACTTGTCTACACTTTTATCAGATATTCTTGCATTTAAAAGCACAATTTTTGTTCCCCTTGCAGATGCAACTACAAAGAGCATGTACCAAAACTCTGCCTCTAAAACTATCAAAAGTTTCTGCTTTTTTATCCAAAATGGAAGAAACATCTCATAGGGTAGATATCTACTCTGCACACCATACTTCTTAACTTCCGCTTGCCCCGTATGTGTTATAGTAGTTATCTTAACATCTTTTGTGTCTATAAGCTCCAAGATAGGTTTTAATGCCTTTGCTTCACCTAAAGAACATACATGAAACCATATACCATCTTGAGCAGAAAACTTTGAATTTTTATAGAGAAAAAAACGAGAGGGAATGGATTCTTTATATTTTTGCTTAAACGAAAGATACACTAAAAGTGGTAATGCTAAAATATATAGCACTACACTTAAAATATAATATAGTAGCGTAAAAGGCCTCAAGCCCTACTCTTGTGTCTCTTGCACATGTAGAATACGACCACAATGAGGACATGTTACAACCTCTTCAGCTTTTATAACATCTGCAAAGATTTTATCGCTTATAAGCATATGACAACCCATACATGCCTGATCTTCTACTGCAACAACAGTAGTATTTTTAGCCCAACGGCGAATTTTTTGGTAGAAAGCCAGACCTTTTTGATTTGTACTCCCTAAGAGTTTCTCTTTTTGGACAAATACTTTTTGTCTCTCTTTGTTTATAACCTCAAGCTTTTCATCAACTTCAGCTTTAACAGACTCTAAATTTGCATCAATCTCTGCATGAGAAATTTTTGCAGCTTCAACCTGTTCTTGCTTAGATTCGATGATTTTCTCAAGTCTCTCAATCTCTTCATTAGCAAAAGTAATCTGTTCTTTTGCTATCTCCTCTTCAAGTTGTAAAGACTTCATCTCTCTTTCAGTTTTAATTTCAGAACTTTTTTTAGAATTCTCTTCTAGCTTTTGTGCAAGTTCAGCTAAATGAAGCTCATTTTTATGCTTTTTAAGCTGCTCCTCTTTAATCTCATTGCTTAAATTTTCAATATCAGTATCGATACTCTTTTTTTTTGCTAATGCTGCTTCATATTTAGAGTTTGCTTCTTCTATCTGAGGCTCAAAAGCATCGATCTCTTTATCTACTTGAGAAAGGTCTATTAATTGTTTAAGATGCGGGTTCATCAATCTCCTTTTGGATTATGTATATGTAAATGGGTTCTTTGATGATGCAATTATAGCTTCTAAACCTAAATTTTTCAAATGACTAAGCAATATTTGTGCAAAAAAGTGTTCACTTTCAAAATGTCCTATATCAATTAGTGACAAATTTATACTCTTAGCTTCCATCGCATCATGATATTTTATATCTCCTGTCAAAAAACAATCTGCCTCTACAGTTGGAATAAGTGAACATCCTGAACCTGTTGTAAGAGCGACTCTCAAGAGCCTTTGCGTACACTTTACACTCTTTGTACATGTAAGCCCAAAAGCACCACCTATCTTCTTTGAAAATTGGTCAAAATCTTCATCAACATCCATATAGATGATAAATCCATCTTTTTTTGCAATTTTATATCCCAACACCTCTGTTGCAACATACTCATTAAGATGAGTTTGATCAAAATTTGTATGCATCGCTATATTACTTATATTTTTTTTACACATCTTTTGTAGTAAATTTGCTGGATATCTACTAAAATCCAACTGCTTTAAACCACTAAATATTATTGGATGATGTGTAATTAAGAGTGTGCCTTCCTCTAAAGAATCGATAAGCATCTCATCTACATCTATACTTACAACTATCTTTGTAATATCTTGATTGTAATCACCCACTAAAAGACCGGAGTTATCCCAACTCTCTTGCAAGTCAAATGGTGATAGATTATCAAGAAATTCATATATTTGTGAAATCTTCATGATAGTTTCTCTAACTCCTCTTTAGCTTGTATAAACTCTGGGTCTATGTTTAAAGCTTTTTCATACATCCCTTTTGCTTCTTGGGGATGTTGCATATCTACTAGTAGATTTCCAAAGTTATAGTAGGTTACTTTGTTTTCATCATCTATATCTAGGGATGCTTGCAGATGCATCTTTGCTGATGCATACTCCTCATTTTTTCTATATATAGTCGCCATAGAGTTATGAAGAAACTCATTTTGAGCATCTATATCCAAAGCTTTTTTATAGTAATTTAATGCTTCATCATTATCATTTACTTGTTGCAGGATATAACCTATCTTAAAAAGAGTTTCTGCATTGTTTGGCTGTTTTGCATCTGCTTCACCTAAAAGTGCTATAGCTTTTTGAAAATCTTTTTTCTCAAAAGCTTCATCTGCTTTTTCTACTAAAGCCTCTGCGTCAAAAGGCGAGAATCTGTCTGCACTCTTAGCTTCATCTCTATTATAGTCATCTCTTGTTTGCTCTGGATCTTGTAGCGTTTGAATATGCTCATAAATTTTAAATGCGAAAAAAGCCGAAGCTCCTAGCATCAATAGTTGAAAAACTGTCATAATATACCCTTTAAAATAATTTTGCATTTAGCAATTGAATAAGTTGAAGAGGATCAACTTGCTCTCCGCCAACTCTAGCACTAAAATGTAAATGAGGTCCAGTTACTCTACCTGTATCTCCAGATAAACCAATAATCTCAGCTTTAGCTACTTTTTGTCCCATCTCTACATCAAATTTACTCATGTGATAATAACATGTATATATTCCTCTTCCATGATTCAATATAACAGTACCACCTGCATAAAACCTATCCTTAACTAAAACTACAACTCCATCATTACTAGCTTTTATGGGCGTGCCAATCTTTGCTCTGTAATCTGTTCCACTATGATAACCTTTTAAACTATCATTATAAACCCTTGCTTTTCCAAATGCACTTGTTATCTTGCTATCCATAGGAGCTATAAATTTTGAATCTACATAACTTTCATCTGTACATGTAGCATAGATTTTCATAGCTTCTGCGTACTCTTTTGATATTCTTTCTTTGACTTTTTTTGCTGTTGGATTTACTTTTGATTTTTGAACCTTGATCGCTTCTTTTTTATATTTGCCATCTTCTATGCGAAAAAAAACTGTTTTAGACATCTCTTTTTCATCTTCTTTGTAGAGAATCTCAACCTTTTGATCACTTGGTTTTTCATAGTAATTTATTGGCAGTAAAACATACATTTTTCTAGAGTTAGTTGGATGCTGATATATTTTATAGCTCTTTTTACCTGCTAAAATTTTGTCATAACTTACGCTCTTTTCTTTTTTAAACTCTATCATTGCTGTTTTACCATTGGCAATAGTTGAGTTGTAAATATCTATGTCAAATCCATAAAGAGTTGATACTAAAAACAGTAAAACTAAAAAATATTTCATCAATAATCCTTCATCGCTCTAGCAATATCTCGTTTCATATCTTTTTGTTTGAGATCTAGACGCTTATCGTGTAGCTGTTTCCCTTTACCTATAGCGATCTGAATCTTTACGAGATTTCTGGCATTAAAGTAGAGTTGCAGAGGGACAACAGTGTATCCATCTCTATTGACCGCTTTAAGCATCTTTTGAATCTGTTTTTTATGTAAAAGAAGTTTACGACTTCCCCTCTCTTCATGTCCATAAAAGTGGTGCGTCGTCTCCAGTCTTCCAATATGCGCATTAAAAAGAAATGCCTCTTCACCCACAAAACGGATGAAACTATCTTTTAAGTTCACCCTATTTGCACGGATACCTTTAACCTCACTACCAGCAAGAACAAGCCCTGCCTCAAACTTCTCTTCTATAAAGTAGTCATGATAAGCTTTTTTATTTTTTGCTACTGTTTCACCCATTTTTACTCTCTTTAACTCTTGTAAATATCTTTTCTAGAACCAACTCTAAGCACTAACAATATTATACTCTCGTTTTCAATTCTAAATAACACTCTTATTTTTCTAGCTACTACAAATCTATACTGTGAACTAAACTCACTTCCCTTTAACTCCGTTACTTTTTGAGACTCTCTTAAAATCTCAAAGTTCTCAGCTAAATAATGAATCTTTTTAGCCACTAGCATTCTATCTGGATGAGAAAAAGTCTTTAAGTCTTTTACAGATTTTTCTGAATACTTCAGATTCAAATCTCTATGCCTAACTCTTTATAAACCTCATCACTATCATAAACTTTCATCTTATCGGCTTTTATATCACGAGTTACACTATCGGCTACAACACTATCAGTATAATCAAAATAGAAATCTAAAGCGGTCTCTACAACCTCTTTTTGACTTTTATGCAAAGCCAAAGAGACACTCTCTAACTCTCTAGCGATAGACTCATCTAATGATAATAATTTTTTAACAGTTGCCATACCACAGAACCTTTAGATTTTAGATATATAATTATATATCCTTTTGGATATATTGTCAATTATTAGGGGTTTTAAAGGTGTCTTTGGTATAATACATTCATAATTACCTTCGGGTCACACTTCGTTTTTACGGCGTGTCTAAATCAGTCTATAAAATCCTTGACTTTTCTTTTTAGCTCAACAAAATTATCTTTAGGCATAACTCCTATTCCATGTTGATTCTGTCCACTTTATTTTTGATTTACTCAATTATTTTCACCTTAATACCAAGATTTAAAGGAAATTTAGTTATACTTCCCTTGCTCAGATACCATTGAGTATCAAGAGATGGCTTTCGTCTAGCCTTATAGGCGAACAACCCTAAAACCACTCACAATTTTCTAATATCAGCAATTCTTTAACTTTTTTACAGTACACTTGTATATCTTGATATACCAAATGGTATAGGGGAGCATCTCTTAGATATTCACCCGCAGGTGGCTGGATAACATCGCCCAGCCGTACCAATGCGATGTTAAACACTTCATTAGCTTTCATACTTTTTTAACCTTGACTTATAATCTCTATATTTATTCTTATAAACTGGGTATGCCGTTACAAGTAGATTATTTGTAACACCAAGATGCTTAATTATACCAATCCCCACTAAAAACTAAATATTTAGTTTTTAGTGGGGATTGGTATTAAAACAATGAAGAATCTTTTTATATCCCAAATAAAATGTGTTGGTTCTCCATAATCTTCAAAAAAATATTTTATGTGTTCATCATTAATATTATCTATAGTTTGTTTTATCCAATGAATTCTTTTTGCTCTCGATGCCGAATACACTCTATTTTTTTCTTTATCCTCTGGACAAGGATTATTTCTCTTTTTTGTGTCATAGGTGTCCGATTTGCTCCGTTTTTTGCACCCCTCCAAAAAAGGTCTATACGACCTCTCTTATCGCCCAACTTTTTAACAGGCTCTTCAAATGAAGCAACTCTTTTTCTGCTTATGCCAAATATGTTAAAAAAGTCATTCCAAAAACTTTGTGATTCTGCATGTTCTCGCTCTTCACTCTCCCACTCTTTTGAAAAGTTTATCGCTCTGTTTCTGATTTCATTCCAACTTAAAGCCATCTACCCCTCTTCTTTAACCCTAAAAAAGCTGCTTCCACTCCCACTAAAATGATACCCATACTTATAATGATTTTTTAGTTCCTTATATTCTTGTAAAGCGGGTTTAAAAAGATCATTTGCTTCATCTATGCCCATGTTATCTAGAGCATCTTTTGAGCTAATTTTTTTGAATCTTTGCATCTCTGGAGCATCTATAGGTTCATAAAAATTTTCTCTATAACTCTTATAAATCTTTGGTGTACTTATCTCTATTTTTGGAGTAAATATTTCAAATTTCAATGGAGGTTCTTTAAACTCTTCTACTACTTCACCTATGCCACTTACATTTGCACTAGCATACTCATATATAAAAAACGCAACATCAGCGCCAACCTTCATACCTATTTTTGCCAATTCATTTTGACTTAAACCTAGGTGTAAAACTTCATTACACATTTTAAGATAAGTTGCCGCATTGCTGCTTCCACCACCAAGTCCTGCAAAAGCAGGAATCTTTTTATCTACCTTTATAGCGTAGCTTTGCATAAGCTTCTCTAAAGACTCAGAGGGCACCGCCTCTTTAAGTGCCAAATATGCTTTATATATGGTATTTTGTTCTGTTTGACAAGAAAAATTTCCAATTATCTTAAACTCTGATTCTTTTTTCTCTTCAAAATTCATCTCATCATAAAGAGAATCTACTCGTACAAACCTAGAGATGATTTCATGGTAAGAACCTCTCATCCCGGTTATCTTTAAAAAAATATTTACCTTAGCATAAGCTCTATAGATTTTCATCCAATACTATCTTTTTATAATATTACTAAGTAGATTTAACTCATCTTTACTATACTCTTTTGAAGCAGCAATATTTGCATCTTTCACATCTTCTAGGAGTTCATTTCTTATGATTGATATATCTCTAGGTGCATCTATGCCTAGTTTTACTACGCCCTTATCGATAGATACTATCTTTACAGATATATTATCACCAATAACAATAGATTCATCTAATTTTCTAGCTAATACTAACATTCAATCCTACCTAGTTCATATTTGACTGCATCGTCTTGCACATTTATTATGGAGATAAAGCTACCACTATCAAGCCAATAACATCCATCTTCTTTTGTATCTAAATCTTCTAAAGCAAGAACTCTTCCATATTTTAGATTGTCACTATCCCCATAGTAGAAGTTTTGAGGTATGTTGAGTGATTTTTTTATCTTTAGCGGTTTCTCATTATCATATGTGAATGCTCCTTCATTTAGGCGTTCTAAGGCACTAAGACTGCCATAGTCAACTCCCAATCTAGTAGCAACAATAGAGCCTAAAGAACGAATATATGTCCCCTCAGAAACAGTTGCTTCAAAGGTAACAAAAGGATGAGAATAGTTTATAAGTTTCGTTTCATATATAGTTGAATCTATTTTATTTAGCGTAAACTCTTTGCCTGCACGAGCGAGATCATACGCTCTTTGTCCATCTATGCGTTTTGCACTAAAAATAGGTGGTTCATACTCCAACTCACCCTCTAAAGATTTGACAACTTCTACAACAATATCTCTGCTAAACTCTTTTAATATGCTCACATGTTCTATCATTTCAGTGTCTAAAGAATCACTTTTGGCACCTAACCATAGGGTTGCTTTATAGGTTTTTGGGGTTTTATTTAAAAATCTAAATAGTTTTGTATAGGAACCAAAACCTATAATTAGAACTCCCTTTGCAAAAGGGTCAAGCGTTCCAGTAAAGCCAGCTTTTTTAGTCTTATATTTTCTTTTAAGTTTTGATAAAAAAAAGTTTGAGCCGATCCCTGTAGGTTTATATGCTACAAAGAGTCGATTCATAGTCTCTCTACAAATGATGCCAAAATATCTCTTGAGGTACCAGCAAAATTTATACTAAGCTTAAACTCTCTACCACTCTTAGATATACCAACAACTCTACCTGTACCAAAAATCTTATGACGAACTAAATCACCTTTTTTAAAAGCTGTATTTTTTTCTACCTTGAGTGAACCGGCACAGAGTCCTGCTTCATTGAAAAATCTACTTTTTTCTAAGTCACTTCTGCGTCCCTTGTAAAATCTACTCCCCACATGTGAAAGAGTGAGTGTCTCTTTGGCCCTAGTAAAAGAAACATATCCAAGTCTTCTCTCCTCTTCTAAATCACTTCCTTCACCAATGAGAGGTAAAAATCCTTCCTCTAGTCCTATGATAAAGATATGCTCAAATTCTAAACCTTTTGAAGCATGAATACTCATCATATAGATACTTTCACCTTCAACTTGATCCTGTTCACTTTGAAGAGTTAACTCATTTAAAAATTCATCAAGTCCTGAATTTGGAGATTTTTTTACAAAATCACGGAACAAGCCATAAAATTCATCCATATTTAAAATTCTATCTGCTTCATCTGCCATGCCAAGATATATATCTTTTAGATGAAAAGTTTCTTCTAAAACATCTATAAATTCATAAGTTGATTCTTTTGCAATTTTTGAAACATTTTCTATATCTTTAATAAAAGTTTTTAATGTTTTAGCATTTTTCTTTCTAACAAGAAGCTCTAGGCTAGATAATGGAACCTTTTTAACATATTCATACATTGAAGTCTCATCTGCATGTGCAGCTAGCTCTATCTTCTGTATACTCGCTTTTCCTAAACCTCTTTTTGGTTTATTTACAACTCTTTTAAAGGAAAAATCATCATGAAAATTGGTTATGATTCTGATATAACTTATAAGATCTTTGATCTCAGCTCTATCATAAAATCGTAGACCGCCTACAAGCTTATACGCTATAGCGTTACGGTTTAAGCCCTCCTCAATGGAACGACTTAAAACATTTACACGATAAAGAATCGCTATATCATTTGCAGCAATTCCTGAATCTAAAAGTTTTTGAACCTTTTGTGCTATCTTTCTTGATTCTTCATTTTCATCTTGAGAGTTCAATATAGTTATATCATCACCAGTTCCACGAGTAGGAATTAACCTTTTGCCAAGTCTTGAACGATTATGCTCTATAAGGGCATTTGCAACTTTTAAAATAGGCTCTTTGGAACGGTAGTTTTCCTCTAGCTTAAATATGTTTGTACCTTGAAAATCTTGATCAAACTCCATAATATTACGAATATGTGCCCCACGCCATCCATAAATACTTTGATCATCATCTCCGACTACACAGAGGTTATTGTGAGAACTACAAAGCTTTTGTAAAAGTTTTAGTTGCAACTCATTTGTATCTTGATACTCATCTATCATAATGTATCTATATTTTTGAGATGTTGCCTCTGCTAAATCTGGATTTTCATTTAAAAGTCTATATGTTAAAGCGATCAAATCATCAAAATCTACTAAGTTATTTTCTTGTAAATATGCTTCATACTCTTCATAAATCTTTGCAATCTGTTGATAATTAAAAAGTTCTGCTTGCTTATATGCATCATCTGGTGTTAAAAGAGAATTTTTATATCTTGAAATCTCACTTGCTATAAGGGGTAGTGATAACTCTGAGTTTATCTTTTTAATGATTCGTTTTTTATCATCTGTATCTATGACAACAAAATTATTTTCTCTATTTAAAAGATGTATATTAAATTTTAAAAAAAGTAATCCAAATTTATGAAATGTGCAAAGCAGTGGCGGGTATGCAACATTTTCAATCATACTTAAAGCACGCTCACGCATCTCTTTTGCTGCTTTATTTGTAAAAGTAAGTGTTAGAGTATTGGATGCTGGAATACCAAGAACTTCAATAAGGTACGCTAAACGAGAAACAATGGTTGTTGTTTTACCACTACCAGCACCCGCTAATATGAGGACTGGACCTTCTGAGTGTTTAACTGCGTTAGATTGAGATTCATTTAACTTTTTAAATATCTTTTCCATATACCACCACTTAATCATAAAATTATCTATTTATGATTATATCTAAATATTCAAAATAATCGTAAATTACCCAAATAATTCCATAAGGATTTATAAAATTTATCTATGCTTGTGCTTAAGGGATGTTTAGTAAAAATTTTAAGCCACCTTATTGGTGGTGTAAATTTTTAATGAACCTGCCTTGAGTGCAATGATAGTTTAAATTTTTTATTCTTATGGAATTATTTGGGAATTAGTATTAATTATTACAAAACTATTGCATTAATTATAATATTGAGTTATAATTTTAAATATTATCTTAACTTATAGGAATTATTATGTTAAAAGATTTTGCCAAACTACAGACTTTTCTGATGGTCATAAAAGAGAAAAGTTTCTCGAAGGCATCTGCTAAACTAGGTATCTCTCAACCAGCTGTTACTCAACAAATAAAATTCATAGAAGATTATCTTGATACGAAAATTGTTGAAAGAAAAAAGAACGGTATTCTTCTTACAAAAGAGGGTGAAGATCTTTTTAGAATTGCCAATAAACTAAATAAAGCGATCGATAGTAGTGAAAAAGAACTTTTAAAAATTATAAATAAAGAGTTTACATTTATTATGGGTAGCTCTTATGCTATTGGCAACTATGTACTTCCTAACTATTTGAGCGAAATCAAAAAACGGATCGATAATGAAGTTTATATGCATACGGGTCTTTCTTCTGATGTAATTGACCAATTAGAAGATAAAAAGATAGATATAGCACTTATAGAATCTCCTGTATTTAGGGATGGCATCATATATAGAGAGTGGGTACAAGATGAACTAGTACTTTTTTCTAATCAACCGATCAAAAAACAACTACTTGCTGAAGATCTATTTGAATTTGACTGGATCTGTCGTGATGAAGATTCTCATACAAGAAAAATGACATCTGAGGTATTTGAAGAGATGGGTGTTCAGTGTACTAACTTTAATGTTCTAGCTGTATTGGCATCTCCAACATCTATAAAAGAAACTATTATGCAATCTGATAAAAATGCCAATAGACCTCTTGTATCTATTATGTCTCACCATGTAATTCAAGCTGAATTAAATGAAGGAAGATTGTTTGAAGCTAGATTAAAAAACTATAAAATCCAAAGAAATTTTTATATCGCTTATCTCAAAGAAAGAAAACACGATGCTTTTGTTGACAATGTTGTCAACTATCTTCTTTCTTTAAATAAAATATAAAGGGAACCTCTAAAACTAATCTTTAATAAACTTAGAATTTTCTGGGTTTGACAAGAAAGATGCCATAGAGTTCTCAACACCTTTTGGATTTGTTTTATCTTTATGGTCATCTTCTTCTTTATAGGTTGATAAATTTATAAAGACTGGTGTTTCATCGATAATTATCTGCATGATGCTAGATAATGGAACATTCACTACACTACCAAAATTATCTCGACCAAATCCAGCTTCAAAAATAAGATAGTTATCTTGCAGGTGAGCTGTTTCAAATGTGTACCCTGCTAAAAAGAAAAGTGTCATAGGGCGAAACTCTTCTACTATCATCTCTGGTAAAGCCGGCTCAAAATTCACATCCTCTATCTTGCAAAGAATTCCAAAATTTTGTTCTGATTCAAAAAAATACACTACTAAATCTTCTATATGCTTTTGCATTAATTGAGTAAATTCACGATTATCTATCACGCTCTCTAACAAATCATATCCTTTAATCTATATTTTGAAGTTGTTATTATATCAAAATCTAGCATAGCATTAAGCAGTGCTATCTTAGAATATCTGTAAAGCTCTTGAACCTTTATATCTGCTTGAATAATTTTTCCCTCATCTAGTAACCTTGCTCTAGTTGTTCCCTCTAAAAGAGGCTTTGATGGAGTACTCCAAACTCCCTTTTCATAAAAAGCGATATTTGCTATGCTTGTATCAGTAATGAAAGAATTTTTGACAATTAAAATATCATCACATCTTCCTCTCATCTCAAAAAGTTTATCTATCTCTTTTCTACATGTAGATTTCTTAGCATAATCAATAGTATCATTATAAACTAATTTTAAACTCTTAATATCTCTTTTTTCATATCGATGATATGTCACGGTTATGTTGTCTACACTATAAACGAGACGACATCTATATGTGCCTACATGTGGAGGATGAAGATACTCTTTTAAATCTTTAAACTCACTACAACCTAGAGAGTGCAAAACCTCTTCGTAGCGTTTTTGATGATAAGAAAGATTAAATATTTTTGCATCTACCAAACGGATAGTTTCTAAAAAAGTTTCATTCACTAAAGAGCTCTGTACTAAGGTATCGTTCGGCAGTATCACAAAGTATAGTGAGTAATACTTTACCTTTAAACTCCTCTCTTGATGCTACTTGCATAGTTGCCCAAACATTTGCACCAGCAGAGATACCAACCAATAACCCCTCCTCTTTAGCTAGCATTTTAGCAGTTGCAATCGCATCTTCATCGCTTACTTTAATCACTTCACCATAGATAGCTGTATCCAAATTTTGAGGAATAAATCCAGCACCGATGCCTTGAATCTTATGAGGCGATGCTTTTTCACCAGATAGTATTGCTGAGTTTAGAGGTTCTACAGCAAATATTGCGATATTTGAAATTTTAGATTTTAAAACTTTTGAAGTTCCACTGAGTGTCCCACCAGTTCCAACTGCTGCCACAAATGCATCTAGCTGTGCATCTGTATCTTTGAGTATCTCTCTAGCTGTTGTAAGCTCATGAATTTCAGGATTTGCTGGGTTATTAAACTGCTGAAGAACTACACTACCCTCTATCTCTTGAAGTAACTCTTGTGCCTTTGCTATAGATCCATTCATCCCTGCACTAGCAGGAGTCAATACAAGGTCAGCCCCTAAAGCTTTAAGCAGATTTCTTCTTTCTGTACTCATAGACTCTGGCATAGTCAATATAAGTTTTAAATTTTGTGCAGCACATGTGGCTGCTAGTGCTATGCCGGTATTGCCACTTGTTGGCTCTATGATAGTTGTATCGTTTTTAATCTCTCCAGACTCAATACCTCTACGGATCATATTGAAGCCTATTCTGTCTTTAACTGAACTTGTTGGATTCATAAACTCACACTTACCAAGGATGGTTGTGCCTGTAAGTTTTGATGGAGTATTTAACCTTACTAATGGCGTATTTCCAATAAGCTCTGTAATATTTTTTGCTATATTCATAATCTCAATTCCTTTTATTCACTGATTTTACACTAAAAAAGTTATTTAGACAAATCTTACTTTTTTAAAAGATAAAAATTATCCTTAAATAAAATTACTACTTTATAAAATCTAAGAATTGTTAATTATTTTTAGTTAAAATTCCACCAACAAATTAAACAAACACAAGGACATTATATATGTTAGTAACAAATCAAGCTCCAGACTTTACAGCAACAACAGTTTTAGGTGACGGTTCAATCGTTGAAGATTTCAAATTATCAGAGAACATGGGTGAAAAAGGTACGGTTCTGTTTTTCTATCCACTAGATTTTACTTTCGTATGTCCTTCAGAGCTAATCGCTTTTGATCACAGACTTCAAGAGTTCAAAGATCGTGGTGTTGAAGTAATTGGATGTTCAGTAGATAGCCAATTTTCTCACTTTGCATGGAGAGAAACACCAATCAACAATGGTGGTATCGGTAGAGTTGGTTACCCACTAGTAGCTGACCTTACAAAGCAGATTTCTAAAGATTACGATGTACTTTTTGGCGAGGCAGTAGCTCTTCGTGGTTCATTCCTGATCGATGCTAAAGGTGTAGTTCGCCACGCAGTAGTAAATGACCTACCACTTGGAAGAAACATCGATGAGATGATCCGTATGGTAGATGCGATGCAATTCACTGACGAGCATGGTGAAGTATGTGCTGCTGGTTGGATGAAAGGTGATGAAGGTATGGAAGCAACAACTGAGGGTGTAGCGAAGTACTTAGATAAGCACGAAAACGACCTATAGTCACTTACCTATTTCCCACTAGTTACCATGATGCTCATGCATGGTAACTAGCTTTAACTCCTCGAGTTTAAAGATATCTCCTCAATTAACTTTACTATTAACTTATATAGAATTATTATTTTTTAGCCTTACCAACCAAAACTCCACCTAAAACAATTAAACCAATCCCTACAAATGTTAAATAATCAGGAAAAGCATCCCCTAGCATCCATCCAAATCCTATCGCAAATGGTATGTTTATATAACTAATCACACCAATTATACTTACATTTGAGCTACTGTATGCCTTTGTTAGTAGCCATTGTGAGATGATCGAGATGATCGCCATAAAAACTATAAGTGACCACACTTTTAGAGAACTTGGATATGAAAACTCAGGAAACAAAAACCCTATACTTTCTGGCACCTCCACATAGGGAGCGACTAAAAAAAATATCGCTGGTAAAAAAGTACCCATCCCAACAAAAGAGAGAACTATCACTCTTGCATCATAAATATCTTTTATCTTTTTTATCGTTGTATATGCGGCCGCAGCAAAAAAACCACCAAGTATCCCCAAAAAGTGTTCGTAAGATATGCTTATACCTATAGGTTTAACGATGAGAACAACACCTAAGAATCCAATGATGAGAGCAAAAAGTGTAGTTTTATTGAGAGTCTCTTTTAGTAAATAATATGCGAGTATTGTTACAAATAGAGGAGAAGTTTTATTGAGAGTTATCGCCTCTCCAAGGGGAATAGTTGTGATAGTATAAAAAAACAAAATCATCGCAGAAAACCCAAAAAATCCACGAGTGATAAGCAGATACCACTTCCCACCACTTAGAGTTGGAGGAGTATGTTTTAGGGCATAAAGTATAAACGCAACACCAATTAAGTTTCTAAAAAAAACTATCTCCATCGCACTCATATCATCTGCAAGTATCTTTGAAACAGCTCCATTAAGTGCTGAGATAAAAGCACCAAGAAGCATATAAAGTACCCCTTTATCTATTTTGCTTAACAAATATTCCCCTAGTTATAAAGTCACTAAGATTATATCATATACTGAGTTCTATACCCTTATTTGGCACAACTTAGATACAGATAAAAGAAAAATATTTCCTATCATCTATTACAATTTCTTATTAAGTACTTTTTTGTTAAAATGCATAAAACAATTTAATAGAGGATATTTATATTATGGATTTACAAACAAAAGCTCTACATGTAGGATATGAAAAAGATACACAGGGGACTATGGCAGTCCCTATTTATATGTCAACAGCTTATGAGTTTCGTGATGTTGAACATGCGGCAAATCTATTTGCTCTTAAAGAGTTAGGAAATATCTATACTCGTTTAAACAACCCAACTACAGATGTATTTGAAAAGCGTTTTGCTGAGTTAGAGGGTGGAGAAGCGGCTATTGCAACATCTAGTGGTATGAGTGCAATCTTTTTTGCAATTGCCAACTCTGCTGAAGCTGGTGATAATATCGTTTGTGCCAAGCAACTTTATGGTGGAAGCTTAACACTTAATGCTCATACATTTAAAAGATTTGGTATAGAGGCTAGATTTTTTAATGTTCATAATCCCAAAGAGATGGAAGCACTCATCGATGATAAAACAAAGGTTATCTTCTTTGAGTCTTTGACAAACCCTAGTATCGATGTTGCAGATATTGAAGCTATTACAACTATTGCAAACAAGCATGGGATTTTGACAGTTGTTGACAACACAGTTGCTACTCCTGTTTTATGTCGCCCTTTTGAGTTTGGTGCAGATATAACAGTTCATAGTGCATCAAAATATACAACAGGTCAGGGTCTTGCTATTGGTGGAATTTTAGTTGAGAGAAAAGGTCTACTAGATAAACTAAAAGGAAATTCTCGTTATGCTCACTTTAACGAGCCTGATGAGTCTTACCACGGTTTAGTTTATGTTGATGTGCCACTCCCACCATTTACACTAAGAGCTAGACTTTCTCTTCTTCGTGATATAGGTGCGGTAAGTTCACCATTTAACTCATGGTTATTTATACAAGGTTTAGAACACCTCTCTCTTCGTATGAGAGAACACTCTAAGAATGCTCTTGAGCTAGCTACATTTTTAGAGTCTCATCCAAAAGTATTAAAAGTAAATTATCCAGGATTAAAAAGCAACTCCAATTATGAAAATGCTCAAAAGTATTTTGAAAATGGAGCTTGTTCAGGACTTTTAAGTTTTGAGGTTTCATCTTTAGAAGAAGCTACAAAAATAGTAAATGCGACCGAGCTTTACTCACTAGTAGTTAATATAGGAGACTCAAAATCTATCATCACTCACCCAGCTTCAACAACTCACCAACAGTTAAATGAAGATGAGCTAAAAGCTTGTGGTGTCCCATCTGGACTTATAAGAATCTCTTGTGGATTAGAGTCTTCAAATGATCTAATAGCAGATATAAAACAAGCTTTAGAGACCTTAGAAAAGATGAAGAGCACTTCAAGGTTAAGTTGATAGAGCAAAAGTTTAAGAAATTGATGTTTGGAGAATAATATGAATGAAAAAGATATTTCAATAGGACTTTTATTTGTATCTGATATAAAAAATATCATAGACTCTTCATTTTGCTTATAACAGATGACCCATCTCATCTTTCTTAACATTTAAATAATCCCTATTATGTTTATTTGATGCAATTACTATAGGTACTCTTTCTACTATCTCTATGTCACTTATAGAGTTTATCTTATCTGGATTATTAGTCAAAAGTTTTATTTTTTTAATATTAAAATGGTGCAGTATATAGGTAACTATCTCATAAGTTCTTTCATCTGCCCTAAACCCAAGTTGGTGGTTTGCTTCTACTGTATTTAAACCATTATCCTGCAGAGCATAAGCATTTATCTTGTTCAAAAGACCAATATTTCGTCCCTCTTGCCTCAGATATAAAACCATACCATCTGTTTCTTGGGCTAGCTTTAGTGCATACTCTAGCTGATCTCTACAGTCACATTTCAAACTTCCTATCGCATCACCTGTTAAGCACTCTGAATGCACTCTCACTATTGGCGTGTCTGCTAGGTTGTCTTTATATATAACTAAATGTTCTTTTTCATTTTCTTTGAAGGCTTTTACTTTAAAATCACCAAACCTAGAAGGTAAATTGGCAACTTCGGAAATTTCTATATTCATTATTAATCTTTAAAAGGGTAGAATTTTATTTTTAAAATTATAGCTAAAAAAGGTTTATTATGTTTCAAAGATTTCGTAGAACTCGTTTAAAAAGTCAACTTCGTGCATTAGTTAGAGAAACTAGTGTTACAACGGATGACTTTATCTATCCACTTTTTGTTCGTTCAGGAGAGGGGATAAAAACTGAAGTATCATCAATGCCAGGTGTTTTTCAGATGAGTATAGATGAGATTTTAAAAGAGTGTGAGGAGCTTAAAAAACTCGGGCTTTTCTCTATCATCCTTTTTGGTATTCCGGATGTTAAAGATTCTATTGGTTCAGATTCTTTATGTGAACATGGGATCATTGCTAGTGCAATTCGCTCTATTAAAAAGATTCATCCAGAGATGTTTGTTGTAACAGACCTATGCTTTTGCGAATATACAGACCATGGACATTGTGGAATTATAGATGAGGTAAATGAAACGGTAAATAATGATGCAACACTAGAGATTTCAGCACAACAAGCTATCATACATGCAAAAGCTGGTGCTGACATGATAGCTCCATCAGGTATGATGGATGGAATTATAGAGACTCTTAGAGATGCTCTTGATTCAAATGGTTATGAAAATCTACCTATCATGGCATACTCAACAAAGTTTGCTAGTGGATACTATGGACCATTTAGAGATGTTGCAGAATCAACTCCTAGTTTTGGGGACAGAGCTTCATACCAGATGGATCCAGCAAATAGAAGAGAAGCTATAAATGAAAGTATAAGTGATGAACTTCAAGGTGCAGATATACTTATGGTAAAACCTGCTCTTGCTTACTTAGATATAGTCCGTGAGATAAAAGACAACACATCACTTCCGATGGCAGTTTATAATGTAAGTGGTGAGTATGCTATGCTTAAAATTGCAGGAGCAAATGAGTTGATAGACTACGATAGAGTTGTAATGGAGACTATGATTAGTTTCAAAAGAGCAGGTGCAGACATCATCATCTCTTATCACGCTAAAGAAGTAGCTAAACTTCTCAAAAAATAGTATAATAATAGCTTATCAGAAATAAGGCAGAAATATGAGACATTTTTTAACATTAAAAGATTTTACAAAAGAAGAGATTTTAGATATTGTAAGAACTGGTTTGTTGATAAAAACGAAGATGAGCAGAGGCATCTATAATGAGCAGCTAAAACATAAAACTCTTGCGATGATATTTGAAAAAAGTTCAACTAGAACGAGAGTTAGTTTCGAAACAGGTATGTTTCAGTTAGGTGGTCACGCTCTATTTTTATCAAATCGTGATATTCATTTAGGTCGTGGTGAGCTAGTCAAAGATACAGCAAGAGTTATTAGTAGTATGTGTGATATGGTCATGATAAGAACTTTTGAACAATCTATGATAGAAGAGTTTGCAGAGTATTCAAGTGTGCCTGTTATCAATGGTTTGACTGATTCTTTTCACCCAGTACAACTTTTGGCTGACTATATGACTTTAGTTGAACATAGTTCAGATGAAAATATAGTATGTGCGTATATTGGCGATGGAAACAACATGACTCACTCATGGATGATTCTTGCGGCAAAGCTTGGCTTTGAGCTTAGAATAGCTACTCCAAAAGGCTATGAGGTTGATAATGACATCCTACAAGAGGCACTTATATTAGCTAAAGAGAGTGGGGCAGTTATCAAAACTACACACAATCCAAAAGAAGCTGTTAAAGGTGCTACAGTCGTAACAACTGATACTTGGACCTCTATGGGACAAGAAGATGAAAAAGAGGAGCGAATTGAAATTTTCAAAGGCTTTATGGTTGATGAAAAGATAATGCTTTTAGCAAAAAAAGATGCTAAATTTTTACACTGCTTGCCAGCATATAGAGGTTTAGAGGTTAGTGAAGATATCTTTGAAAAGCATTCTAGCATCATATTTGATGAGGCAGAAAACAGACTACATGCTCAAAAAGGTTTAATGGTTTGGCTAGATAAAAATCTAGCTTAAGAGAATTTCTAAAAACTCTAAGTATAAAAAACGCACTCTTTAAGTAAAAAGTAAATTTTTCACCATTTTATAAGTATTCTTTTCAGATATGATAGTTATAATATGCAACTTAACAGAAAAAAAGGAGTTTAGAGATGCGTATTTTACTTATCATAACGATGATAATATTTAGTCTTGAAGCTAAATCATTATTTAGCAATTCAGAGCAAGCAGACAATAGTGTGTATATTGGAAGCTTAAAAGATTTAGTAATAGCTACACAAAAAACAAGAGGTTTGACTAACTCATATCTAAATGGTAACACAGTTGCAATGTTGCTTGTATATAACAACAGGGGTGATATGAAAAAGGCTATAGGCATTATGGAATCTCTTCCATTGGCAGCTGATCCTATCATAAATTCTAGAGCTACAACTATATCTCAATCTTTAATCAAACTAAACAATAAGGCGTTTAAGCAAAAACCAGCTGAAACTTTTTCACAATATACAGAGCAGATTGGTCAGATTTTAATGTTAGCGCAAACAGTAAGCAAAAGAGCCTCTAAAGAGTTAAATCCATTTGGTCAAGAAGCCTCAACAATCATGATGGAAACAATGTTGCCAATGACAGAATATACTGGTCAGATGAGGGGTTTTGGTTCTGGTTTAGCTGCTAAAAAATCTGCTAATAAAACTGAATTAGAAAAAATTTATGTTTTGTCTAATGAGATTAAAAATTTAAATACTCAACTTAGCATTCAGATGAAACAGCTACTATCAAAATATCCTAACAAACTTCCATCATCTATCAATGATGAGATAGAAGCTGTAAATAAAACAGTTACTACCTATACATCATTTGCTGAAAATAAATTTACAAAAGATGTAAAAAATATAAATCCAAATGATTATTTTGACAATGGAACAAAACTGATAAAACAGATCATCAAATCTTACAATACGATTAATGATGCTATTTTAGAAGACTCAAAAGGTTGGTTATAAAAAAGGATTAGGTTTAATACCTTATCCCTAATAACACTTCTGATTTTTTTCACACATTGGAAGTGCAACCTCTTTTACCTGTATCCATATTTAAACTCTCTCTAACTTTACCTTGATTATTTTCATACATCTGATATAATTGCGAATAGATAAGATGATATTAACTAAGATATAGTATGAGCGCATCAAAGATGTTAAAGTTGTTACAACTGATACTTGGACATCAATGAAAGAGAAGCAACGCATAAAATATTTAAGGTTTGAATGGTTTTCTTTAGATATATAGGGAGTATAAGATGAAAATAATGTTAATTATTTTTACTATTGTAACACTTTTATTTGGTGTCAAAGTAGAAAAAGTAGAGGAAAAATATCAAAAGTCAAAGAGTTGTAAGGCTTGTCATTTACATATTGTAAGAGATTGGGAACAATCATGGCATGCAAAAAGTCACTATAAAAATGATGAGTACTTTAGAGCATCTACAGATTATGTCTCTAGAAAAACAAGAAAAAGTTTAAATAGTGTTAAAATTAAATGTGCAGCTTGTCACAACCCTAGAATCTCTGTAACAAGTACAGATATGGATTATGAAATTATAGCTGTAATGGGTTTAGATAAAAATTCTGATATAAATAAAGCAACTCAAAGTAGTGCGATTAGTGAAGGTATAAACTGTGTAGTTTGTCACAATATAGATAAGATACATGATAACAAAGATAGCTTATCACGAGGAATTCATCGTGTTACTTGGATGAAATCTGGGACGATGACTGGTCCCTATGATGATTCTAACTCTCCCTATCACAAAGTAGAGCAGCGTGATTTTATGAATAAGAAGTCTGATAAATTGTGCTTTGTTTGTCATGCTAATGACAAAGCGGTAAAAGGTTTAGTTTTTACAGATATGCAAAGTGAGTATAAAAAAGGTAAAAAACAATGTGTTGATTGCCATATGGGACCTCAAAAGATGGGTGTTGCTGCAACATTAAGAGATAGAAAAGGAAAGGTTAAAAAAAGAAAGATTAGAGGTCATGCATTTGCTGGAGCACATACTCAAGAGATGTGGAAGGATGCTTTAAGCCTTAATCTAAAAGAAGTAAAAGGTAAGGTAATTATCCAAATAAATAATCCACAACCACATAATATACCAAGTGGTTTTGGCTCAAGAGAGTTGATTATAGAGATATCTTATCTTGATGGGGCAACTAACTTAGATAAACAGTCAATATCTTTAACGAGACACTATACGCGAAGAAAAGGAAAACCTACCATTCCTCACTTAGCTGAAAAAACCTCTAAAGATATGAGTATTCCTGCTCTTGGTAAAAAAGTACTTAAAATTAAGAAAAGTCCAGGAGCATCAAGTGTACATGTAAGGCTTTACTATCGTTTAGTAAATGATGAGGTTCGTTCTATCTTAAAACTTAAAGATGCAATTTGGTCTAAAAAAATGTTAATCACATCTAAAAGCTTAGAGTTAAAATAGTTAGTAATTGATTCCTGTTGCACTTCTAATTTTGTCACACATTGGAAGTGCTATTTCTCTAGCCTTATTTGCACCTATGCTTAAAATCTCTCTAACCTCATCTTGATTTTTTTCATAATACTCTCGTTTTTCTCTAAACTCTCTAAAATATTCCCACATAACTTCACCAAGGTAGATTTTAAAATGTCCATGCCCCTCTCCACCTCTTTTGTATCTTTCTTGAAGTTCTATAAGGTTATCGCCCTCTAAAAATAGTTTTGCCATATTGTAAACATTGCAGTTTTCATACTCTTTTGGCTCATCCATCGCTACATTTTGGGTAACAATCTTTTTGATTATTTTCATCTGCTTTTTCTCTTCGCCAAATATATTTACAATATTTCCATAACTTTTAGACATCTTTTGACCATCAATTCCAGGTACAGTTTGTACATCTTCTTGAACACGAAACTCTGGCATGATTAATATATCACCATATTGATTATTAAACTTTGTAGCTATATCTCTAGCGATCTCTACATGTTGAATTTGGTCTTTTCCTACAGGAACAACCTCTGAGCCAAAAAGTAAAATATCTGCTGCCATAAGAACGGGGTATGAGAAAAGAGAGTGGTTTGTTGCTTGTCCCCTAGCAGTTTTATCTTTGTAGCTATGCGCCCTCTCAAGCAACCCCATAGGAGTAAATGATGATAATACCCAATAAAGTTCAAGTACCTCTTTTACATCTGACTGAACCCAAAAAGTTGATTTTGCAGGATCAATTCCAAGTGCTAAAAAATCAGTTGCACACTGCATGGTAAGCTCTGATAATCTTTTTCCATCCCCAACACTTGTTTGTGCATGATAATTAGCAATAAAAGCAAAAGTATCACTACTGTTTTGAGCCTCCACCATCTGCTTGATAGAACCAAAATAGTTACCAATATGTAAATCACCCGATGGCTGAATACCTGTTAAGACTCTCATATATATATTCCTGATGTTTTTTTGATATTATAGCGAAATGTAAACTTTATTTTGTTATCATAATGGTAAGAATATGTAGTAGTATTATCTACTAAGAAAAGGATACAAAATGAATGTTCAAATTCGAGCAAAAGATATTACTCTAAATGCAAACACGAGAGCTCATATAGAGGTTGCTATAAATGAATTTAAGAAATATACGCTAGATATTACATCTGTAAATGTTAATGTTGCAGCAGAAAAGAAAGGTGTTTCTATTGAGTTTGATATAGCTATAGCACATGCACAACCTGTTATTATCTGCCAAACAGATGATAACTTAGATGCCGCTATTGATCTATCTATAGACAGAGCAACAAAAGCACTTCGCCGCTTACACGATAAGATTGTAAATCACAACACAAGTTCTATAAGAGATATTGAAACTCTTGATGCTTAGTTTATATGTCTCATAACGAGACATATAGATTTTCATACTACTCTTCATTTAGGATACATCTTTGAAATTATTTCTTGTTTTCTTTTTTTTAATCGGTAACTTAGTTGCACAAAATGATTACTCACTTAGGGTTGCTTATGGCAAAGCCAGCACTAAAGACTTAGGGGAGATTCTGTTAGGAAACTTTGAAAAACATCCAGATAACCTAGGTGTTTTGGCATTAGATGGTGGATATCTTTTAAAAGAAAGTATCTTTGAATTACCAATAGATTTTTATCTAAAGGGTGGACTTAGTTATTTTGATGAAAACAATAAGCAAAATGATGTTTATGAGGGTGTAGTTTATATTAAATTTTACTACAACATAGATTTTTTGGATAACAGAATCAGAATAGGCTTAGGTGAAGGTTTTTCCTATGTATCGGATGTTTTGTATTGTGAAGAGAAAGAAGCGAGAGAAAAAAAGGATAATAATTCAAAATTTTTAAACTACCTAGATATAAGTTTTGATTTTGATTTAGGTAGATTAGTTGGTTATGAACCCTTAAAAGATACCTATATAGGCTGGACAATTAAACACCGTTCAGGTGTCTTTGGTCTGATAAACGATGTCAAACATGGCGGTTCAAACTACAACACTATCTCTATAGAAAAGAATTTTTAAAAGAGGATAAGATGGATATTATGGATTATTATTTATGGATTGTTGTCTTTCACATCATGGCAGTTATGTCATGGATGGCGATGCTTTTTTATCAACCAAGGCTATATGTATATCACACTGAACATAAAAACAAACCGGATTTTGTAGAAGTTGTAAAGATACAAGAGTACAAAATGTACAAGTATATAGGACTTCCTGCAATGTGGGCAAGTGTGCTTAGTGGTATCTGGATGTTATATCTAAGACCTGATCTGCTTCAAGGTGATGGATGGATGCATGCTAAGATATTGGTAGTAGTTGTACTGATGGCATATTCATTCTCTTTAGAATATTATAGAGTTCAACTTGAAAAAGAAAACTATACTAAACGAGGAAACTTTTTTAGAGCTTACAATGAAGTACCGACTGTACTATCTTTACTAATTGTTGGCTATGTTATAGTTAAAACATTTTCTTTAGCTTTTACTTTTATAGTTTTAGCGATTGGTGCTTTTGTGATTTACAGAGTTATAAAACAAACACCAAAAGATGCCTCGTAACAGACTCTACATGTAGAGTCTTCCCGCTCCCAAGCGAAGCATGGGAACTAGAAATAATTTAGAAAAATCAGGTAATAAAAAACCATTTATATACCCAGAAATAGATAAAGTGTCAGAATATTTAAAAGAGGAGTTCAAAAATGATAACTTACAGTCCTGATTATTTAGATAATACAGATATATTTACAGATAAAGAGATAAAACTCTTAGAAGAATTAAATCAAAAAGTTTCATTAGAAAAGTTTTTAAACAATAAAAGTTATGTAGATAAGTTTGGTTTAGATTTCATCCATACATCTGCACTTATAGAAGGTAATACCTACGATAAACTAGATACACAAGCCTTAATAGAATACGGAAGAACAGCGGGTGGGAAAAAGTTCAGCGATGCTAAAATGATTTTAAATTTACGAGATGCATATGAAATTTTTATAGCTAAAGATTTAAAACCATCAAAGCAAACTTTAAAAGATTTACACTATATTCTATCTGCCGAGATGATACCTGAAAATAAAAGAGCGATCCCAAGAGATAGTGAAGTTACTATTTTAGGGTGCAATTACATACCTTTAGCAACAAAAGAAAAGCTTGATGATGAGTTAAATTATCTTTTTAAAATAGCAGATACAATTGAAAACCCATTCAATAAAGCTTTATATATTCATAATAACTTAGCATATCTTCAGTACTTTACAGATTGCAATAAAAGAACAGCAAGGTTGATGTTAAATGTAGTATTAAAAGATACATTAAATATGATTTATATTCCAGATGAAGAGAGTGTAAAAGAGTATTTAAAATCAATTGTAACTTACTATGAAACAGGTAATTATATTCTGTTTAAAAAGTATTTTATCAATAGCTATAAAAAAGTTATTGAGATGATAGTTGAGATTGAAGAATCAAGAGAAAGTGAGACTAGTTTTAGAAAATAGTGGAACTTTAAAGTAGTAAAACATACAACAAATACGAGGAACGAATAAGTTACCTAAAGGTAAATTATCGCTCACGACGAATGTTAGGCACCAAGACAACTTTTATTAAAGTTTATCAATTTGCAATATTAAATAAGTTGATAAATAACTTTAGATAAAATTACACAATTAAAGGAGCCTATCATGACTAGACCTATGTTTGATTTCAATGTAATTCAAAATGTTAATGCAAAATATAAAGTAATTGACTTATTTGCAGGTGTTGGTGGCATTAGACTTGGTTTTGAAGAAGCGTTCAAAGATAAAACAAGTTTTGTCTTTTCATCTGAATTAGATAAATATGCAAAGATTACATATAATGCAAATCATGATGAAGTACCACATGGTGATATAACACAAATAGAAGCAAATGAAATCCCAAAACACGATATTATCTTAGCTGGATTTCCTTGTCAAGCTTTTAGTATTGCAGGATTAAAAAAAGGTTTTGAAGACACAAGAGGAACTCTCTTTTTTGATGTTGCAAGAATTGCAAAGCATCATAGACCTAAAGTGATTTTTTTAGAAAATGTAAAAGGTTTTAAAAATCACGATAAAGGAAACACTTTTAAAGTTGTTAAAGAGACTTTAGAGGAGCTAGGATATAAAGTTTATTGGAAAGTACTTAATGCAAAGCATTTTGGAATACCTCAAAATAGAGAAAGAATTTATATAATAGGTTTTCTAGACCATACAGTTAATTTTAAGTTTCCTGAAAAATTTGAAGAAGTTCCTGTTTTAGGAGATATTTTAGATTCAAAAGTGAATGAAAAATATACAATTTCTGATAAATTATGGGCTGGTCATCAAAGAAGAAAACTTGAACATAAAGCAAAAGGAAATGGATTTGGATACTCTATGTTTAATGAGAAGTCTGAATATACAAGTACATTAAGTGCTCGATATTATAAAGATGGTTCAGAAGTGTTAATTGAACAAAAAAACAAAAATCCAAGAAAACTCACACCTAGAGAAGCAGGTCGTTTACAAGGTTTTCCTAACAATTTCAAAATAATTGTGAGTGATACACAAGCATATAAGCAATTTGGAAACAGTGTTGCTGTTCCAGTAATAGAGCAACTTGCTAAATGTATTTTACAAGCCTTGGAAAACTAAATGAATAATATAACAGTAGATAAAGAGAAGTTTCAAATTAATTTTAAATTCTATAATTTTTTAAAAATATTAAATTCAAATGATGGATTAACGAACCTTCAATTAAAAGAAACATTTACCCTTATTAGTGATTCTGAAAATAAAGACACATTTCTTACTATTTTTAAATCATCTATTATGGCAAAAATAAAATCAGAACAAAAAAGAATTATCCTTAATGAATTACTTTTAAGTATAGAAAATGAAATTGACTATAAAGTTTTTGTTCTTTCAATTTATATTCTAATCTTTAAGCCATTACTAATGGAATATTCAAAGCTAATTGAACTTGATACGATACTTGAGGGGTCTCATTTATTATCTTTAAAAAGAGATAATTATACTAAAAATATGCCATATTCTTTCAGAGTGAATGGAGCTTTAATAAGTTTAATATTCTTTGACTTTATTGATAAAAGAGATAAATCTCATTTTCCAACATCAGAATATCAAGATAATTTTTTAACGAGCTTATTTGATCAATATAAAAGTTTAAAAACTCTTGGTCTTGAAGCCAATCAAATTTTTATGATTATGTTTCAAGAATCAATAAGTCAATCAATCCGATCATCTGCTGGAGCAAATTTAGAGGATTTAGCTGTTAGACTACTTTTAAATGAGGGTATTAAGGATATTGACAAAAAACTAGATAGTAATAATCATGAAGTTGAATATGACCATTTTTTCATTTTAGAAGGTAAAAAATACGGAATTTCTACAAAAAGAACAATGAGAGAAAGATATAAGCAATTTAAAAAGACAGAAACTGCTGAAGCTGATATATTTATACATATAACATCAGGACTTGATTTAAATGAGACTAAAGCTACTACAATAACAAGTGATTCCTTTGGATGTTATATTTTTGTTTTTCCTGAAATATATGAAAAAAGTGAATATATGCTTCAGAATAATAAAATATTTAGTACAACATTATTAACAAAAGATACACTATTAAGTCTGGACACCTAACAAATACGAGGAACAAATAAGTTACCTAAAGGTAAATTATCGCTCACGACGAATGTTATAAGTCTTTGCTAGTTTCTGATAT
>JAYEGN010000211.1:0-8025 GCA_034659115.1 Campylobacterota bacterium | reverse complement strand
TGCAGACAGATACTATTACTGGTGAGTTAATGGAAGAGAACTGGGATGGTGTTGGTGAGTATGACAACCCAGTACCTACCGGTTGGGCTATAGTTTTTGGTTTAACAATGATTTGGGGAATGTGGTATTATCTTGTTGGTTATCCAGTAAATGCATATTCACAAATTGGTGAGTACAATGAAGATGCTAAAGTTCTTAATGATAAATTTGAAGCAGAGTATAAGCATATAGTTGGTGATAAGTTAGTAGAGATGGGTGAGTCAGTTTACCTTTCTAATTGTGCTGCATGTCATGGTCTTAATGCTGATGGTATTGATGGACAAGCTGCTGATCTTAATGTTAGAATAGAGAAAAGTGTTGTTAAACACGCTATAGAAAATGGTTCAAATAATAAATTACTTGGTATGGAAATGCCTATGCCTGATCGTAACGGTTTATTTAATGCAAACACTGGTGCTTTAATTAGTGATGCTGAGATTGATGCAGTTTCTGCATTCGTTGCTAATGGTATGAGTGGAGCAGGTGCTGATGTATTTGCTGGCACATGTGCTGCTTGTCATGGTGAAGATGGTAAAGGTATGGAGTTTGTAGCTCCAAACATTGCTAGTTATGATTCAGCATTAGTTGTCAATGTTATCGTTGAGGGTAAAAAAGGTGCTATTGGTACAATGCCTAAAATGGAAGTACTTAACAAGAAACAAAAAGAAGCTGTTGCTGCTTATGTTGTAAGTTTAAGTAACTAAGGAGTTTAATATGAATGAAAATAGAAGTATATTTGCTCTTGATGGTATTACTGGTATGCTAATTGCAACATTATTATTGCTTAGTATTTTAGCTGGTCTTATGGTTTGGGGTTTTGCTGTTCAAAAAGCAAACGGCGAAAATTTTTATAAAATAGTAGATGTATCATCAATCAAAATGAATAGTGTGGATAACGCTAAGCATATGGTTGATGTGAAGTAAAGGGGGTACTAAAATATGGAAAAAGTACTTGCATGGGGTCTAGTAATTATGGCCGTTTACACAATATATGCGGTGTTAACACCTAACCACCTATTCGTAGGTTAAGGAAAATTTGTTGAGATTTTCAAGAGGGCTAGCGGCCCTCATCTTCATTATATTTTTTCAAAATATTTTATTAGCAGATGAATATTTATACAAAGATGAAGTACTTCATAATCCTGAATTTAGACAGAGTATAAATAAATTAGGTGGGGAACTTTTTGATAAAACTGGCATTAAGCTTAGATTAGTATCGATTAAAAAAATTGAGGGTTATAAAACAATTTTTGAATATGAAAAAGATTTAATAAAAGAGTTTAATGAACCAACTATTTTACTTATATTTTCTGAATTGGATATGAAAGTTGATATCTATGTTAGTGATAACTCTTTATATAAATATTTTGATAAAGAACAGGTTTTAAGTCCAGCTGCTTCACCTATGCAGGCTGTTGCAATTGCTGTAACAAATGCTACTAGTTTTGAGACTTTTATGGCAATGCTGGGTAATTATGGTGGAACTATTCTTCCTCTTATTGGTTTAAAAGCTAAAGAGGAAACTTTAGGTAAATATAGTGCTGCATTATATAATGGTTATGCAGATATTGCTGAACAAGTTGCTAATAGTAAAGATGGAATAGTTTTGGAAAATGAGGCTGGTAATGCAAATAAACTTGCAATTTTAGCTTTAAAAACATTTTTTTATGGTTTTATAATCTATGCTATAATCCAATATATTAGAAGAATTTTATATAGGAGGAAACATAAAAATGAATTTGAGTAATGGGAGAATTTGGCCATATACTATAGCTTTTTTAATACTTATGGTTTTTGGTTTTTGTGTGGCAACTATTATGATCGCAAATACACTGCCTGTTGAAAAGAGTGATTCATTTATGACTAGTTATCAAGATGCCAATACCAATGCTAACAAATTAATTCAAGCTCGTATCGATTTTAATAAAAAATATAAGCTAGAGTATATAAGTGATAAACTTGATGCTAAGGGTACTGTGTTTAGATACAAAATTACAGATTTGGATTCAAATCCAGTAAGTGGTGCTGATATTAAGGTTATAATTACTCGTCCGAATAAACACAAGTATGATATTGAACTAAATAACCCAGTATTTAAAAATGGAGTTTATGAGTTTCCTAGTACTGTTTTACCTAAAGAGGGTAGATGGGATATTATGGCAAAAATAAATGTTGGAAAATATCAAAGATTCTATAACTTTAAAACGGATACAAGAACTACAAAAATAAAGCAATATTAAAAATAATGGATAAAACTACAATAGTTTTACCTTCAGCTCGTGCGATTCGTCACGAGCAACTTCAAATAGATTCACAAACACTTTTTTTACCAAATTTTATTACCATGAGTGAGTTTATCTCTAAGCTTTGTATAGTTAAAGATTTTAAAATTTTAGATGATGATAGTCGAGTCTTACTTTTACTTGAAGCATCTGATTTTAAAGAGTTTTCTTCACTTCAAATCCAGCGAAATTTTTTTACATTTACAAAAAATAGTTCATATATTTTTAAATTTTTTGAGGAGTTAAGCGCAGAGATTTATGAGATATCTACTCTTGATACTTCTGATATTTATGGGGAGTATGAGGAGCATATAACTATACTTCAAGAGTTATATAAAAGGTATGAAAAACTATGTAACGATAGAAGATTACTTGATAAAATCTTTTTACCTAAATTGTATGAGTTTAATGATAGTTTTGCAAAGAGTCACAAAGAGATAGAGTTACATGTTGATGGACATTTAACAAATTTTGAGTTAGAGTTATTAACAAAATGTTGTGAATTTAGTAGTGTTAACCTTAAGTTTAGCACTTCTAAATTTAACACTAAGATGCAAAGTAAGTTTTTAGAGTTGGGGATTGAGTTAGAAAAAAATTATGAGTATAAAATCTCTTTAAATAAAAAAGAGATTTTAGAAAAAACACAAAGAGAGGAAAACAAAAATATATCTTGTGAATCTTTTAGTGAATCAATCTTACAAATCGCCTTTATAAAACAAAAGCTTTATCAGTTTGTACAAAATGGGTATAAGCCTGAAAATATAGCGGTGATTTTACCAGATGAAAATATGGCAGAAAGATTAAAAAGTTTTGATGAAAAATCAAATTTTAACTTTGCAATGGGGGAGTCATATAAAAATACTCAAATTTATGAAAAATTAAACTCCACATGCCAAGTTTTAGAGCAAAAATCAAAAGAGAATTTTTTTAGACTAGAGAGAGTTGGTGATGAACTCTATATTAATTTACTAGGCATTTATCATAAAGCTTCAAACGAAGTAGATCTATTAGAGTTTTTAAAAGAGTATGAAGAGCAGTTTTCTTCTAAGAGAGAATTGAAAATATTTGAAGAGGAACTTTATAGTTTTAAAAATATTTTACCATTTATGAAAGGGATGAAGATAAAATCTCTTCTAGCACTTTTTTTACAAAGATTAGGCGTTAGAAGTTTAGATGATGTTCGTGGCGGAAGAGTTACTGTTATGGGTGTATTAGAAACCCGTTCTGTAAATTTTGATGCTGTTATTATAGTTGATTTTTCAGATAGTAATGTTCCAAAAAAGAGTGACAAAGATATGTTCTTAAATACTCAAATAAGAGAGATGGCAAATCTTCCAACAATGAGTGATAGAGAGAGTTTACAAAAGCATTATTATGACTTACTTATCTCTCGTTCTAAAGAGGTTGCTATATCTTATGTTAGTTCAAACGATAGCAGTGGTTCAAGATTTTTAAAGCAGTTAAATATAAAAGAGAACAATCAATATTCTGAACTTAATTATGCGAATATTCTTTTTAATCGCTCACTTGCACAAACAAAGAAAGAAAAAGAGATAATTTTAGAATATAGTTTTAAAGATAAAAAAATATCTGCAACAAGATTAAAAACTTTTTTAACTTGTAAAAGAAAATATTATTACAAATATATAGAGCGTATATATGGACATGAAATTCCAAAAGATATGCCTAAAGAGTATGAGATAGGAAATAATGTGCATTTGGCATTAAGTAATTTATATTCAAAGAAAAGCTCTTATGATAGTGTAGCTGAGTTAAAAAAAGATTTAGATAAAGAGTTAGATTTGGCATGTGGAGATAGTGAATTAGATAAATATTTAATAGCTATGCAAAAAAGAAGATTAGAAAAGTTTTGTGAGATTGAGATTGAGAGATTTGATGATGGTTGGCATGTGGAGTGTTGTGAAGAGAGTTTTGAGATAAACTTTGCAGGTGCAACTCTCATTGGTCAAATAGATAGAGTTGATAAAAGAGAGAATGAGATATCAGTATTAGATTATAAAACAGGTTCATATACTCTTTATAATAAAAATAACTTTATGGATGCAACAGATTTTCAATTAGAGTTTTACTATCTACTAGCTGCTGGACTTGGAGATGTTATGGCATGTGGGTTTTATGATTTAAAAGAATCAAAAATAGTCCAAGAACCTTTTTTACAAGAGAAACTTGCTATTTTAGAATCAAATATAAAAGATATATTAAATCCCCAAGAGATAAATTTTACTAAGTGTGAAGATATAAAAAATTGTATATATTGCGATTATAAAACAATATGTCAAAAAGAAAATTAAAGGAAGTAGATGTTCAAAAAAATAATCATAGGAATTGTTTTAGTTTTAGTGTTGATTCAATTTATCCCATTAGAAAAAACAAACCCTAAGCTAGATAAGGCAATCGCTTTGCATACTGATGAGAATATTATGAAAATATTGAAAAAAAGTTGTTATGATTGTCACTCAAATGAAACTAAATGGTCTATATATTCACAAATTGCTCCCTTGTCATTTAAAATACAATCTAATGTAAAGAGGGGTAGAGATGCTTTGAATTTTTCTAGTTGGAAAGATATAAAAGTAGATATAAAGATAGCAAGATTAAAAAGAGCGATTAAAACAGTAAATAATGAGATGATGCCATTATCTGCTTATCTTAGCCTACATGATGAAGCAAAAATCTCTAAAGATGAGAAAAAAATATTGGTAAAATGGTTTGAAAAAGAGTTAGAACTTATCGCTCCTAATGAAGTTTATTTTTAAAAGATGTTTAACAACAATTTATGTTACGAAGCAAGTGCTGGAAGTGGTAAAACTTTTATGCTTGTTGTTCGTTATCTTTCTCTTTTATTTCAAGGTGCATCTGCATCTAAGATTTTAGCCTTAACTTTTACGAATAAAGCGGCTTCTGAGATGCAGGAGAGGGTTATTCAGACTTTAGAGGAGTTGGAGAATCGTGGGGAACTTGATGAGATTGTTAAAGTTACTGAACTTTCTCGTGAGAGTATTTTAAATCATCGTCAAGAGATTTTAAATCAGTTTTTAAACTCAAATACTAAGATAATGACTATAGATAAATTTTTCGCCCAAATACTTAGAAAGTTTTCCCTTTATGCTTCACTCATGCCAGATTTTTCAACTTTTTCTTCTCAGCATGAACTAAAACTTCTTTCACGCTTTTTAAAAGAGGTTTCTGTTGCAGGAAAAAAAGATATCCTCATAACTCTATCGCTTCAATCAAATAAAAGGCTAGAATCTATCTTTAATCTGCTTGATGAGTTTTACGCTAGAAAGCAGGAGTTGTCACATCTAACTTTTACAAAAATAGACTTTTTAGCTTTTGAAAATGAGGCAATGGAGTATTTGAGTGATTTAAATAAGATAGTAACAGGGTGTAAAGTTGCTTCAAAAACTGCGATAAATGGAGTAACAGCAGAGAGTTTTGAGGAGTTACAAAAAAAAGCTTGGCTAACTCGTGATACATTTGAGTACAGTACTTTTAAAAAATGTTATACGCCTGAGATGGATACTATTTTAGTAAAAATCAAAGAGGCAATCAAAAATCAGAACCGAGCAAAAGAGCAGAACTTTTTTTATGCCTTAAATGAGTTAGTTGGAATTTATGAAAAATCTAAAAAAGCACTCTATATGGATGATAGTGAACTTAGTTTTTCTGATGTGACTTCGTTAGTTTATGAGATACTGCATCTAATAGATGATAGTGAATTTTTGTATTTTAGACTTGATTCACAAATAGAACATATGCTTTTAGATGAGTTTCAAGATACCAGCATAGTTCAGTATGAGATTTTAAAACCGCTTATAAATGAGATAACATCTGGAAATGGGATTTTTGAAAATGGAAGCTTCTTTTTTGTTGGGGATGTTAAGCAGTCTATCTATAGGTTTCGTGGTGGTGTGTCTGCTTTGTTTGGTGCAGTTAAAGATGAACAAAATACAGAGGTGCAACAACTTCTAACAAACTATCGTTCACAAAAAGAGGTTATAGAGTTTGTAAACAACACTTTTAGGGACAAAATCAAAAACTATAGCGACCAAAAAACAAGAGCTGAGGCTGATGGTGGTTTCGTTGAGATTATTCAAAATGATGAACTGATAGAGGAGACTATAACTCAAGTTGAGAGACTAATAGAGTTAGGTGCTAACATAAATGAGATAGCAATTCTTTGTGCAACAAACGGTGATGGTGAGGCTGTGAAAAATGCTCTTGTAGAAGAGGGGATTGAGGTTGTAACCGAGACAACTACTAAGCTTATCAACCAGAGAAGTGTAAAAGCTATTTTAGAGTATTTGAAGTATCTGTATTTTAATGAAGAGATTTACAAACGAAACTTTTTTGCTTTGATAAGCAGAGAGGTTGAGCCTATAAAAAGAGTTGATTTATCAAAGAGTAAACTTTTTGATATTGTAAAAAGAGCGATAGATTATTATGGGCTTTTTAGTGATGATTTTCATCTTATCCGTTTTTTAAATGCTGTATCAAGATATCAAGATATTGAAGCTTTGTTGTTTGAGTATGAGAGACTTGATATAGAAGCTGCTGCCTCAGATTTGAGTGGTGTTAGAGTTCTTACCATCCATAAATCTAAGGGTTTAGAATACGAGCATGTAATAGTTATGGATAGACTAAAGAAAGCTCCAGTCTCAAGAGATGCGATTATTTATGAATATGATGAGATAACTCTAAAAAATGTATATCTTCGAACTAAGGGCAGGGATGCTCTTGACGATGAGTATGCAAATGCACTTGCAAAAGAGAAATCACTTGTAGTTGAGGATAATTTAAATGCTCTTTATGTTGCTTTTACAAGAGCTAGAGATAATCTGTTTGTTATTTTAAAGTCAAAAGATTCAGCATTTGATATTTTAGACTTGGCATCTGGAAATTCAGGTACCCTCTCATTCCCACGCTCCAGTGTCCACTCCTCGCTCCCATGCTCCAGCATGGGAACGGATACTAATACCTTAGAATATAGTCAATTTTATTATGGTACTCAAAGCGACATATTAAAGTTAGAAGAGGATTCAGAACAAGATTTAAAATCAATCAACTTTGGTTTAGCAATGCATTATATGTTAGAGATGCTTGGAGAGTTTAATCTTGAAGCAATCCCACATGCCAAAGATATGATGATAAACAAATATGGTTATATCTTAGAAGATACAGAGATAGAAGATATAGCTAATAGAGTGAAAATGCTTTTAAACTCTAAAGAATTTATAAGTTTAGTTGAGGGTGAAGTTTATAAAGAAAAAGCGATAAGATATAAAAACAATCTTCGTTATATTGATTTGCTTACAAACCATCTTGGCATGTGGAATATAATCGACTATAAAAGCTCAATAAGATTTTCAAATCATCATATTAAGCAGGTTAACTACTATAAAAAAGCAGTAGTTGAGATTACTTGTGATGAGGTTGAGGGCTATATCTGTTATTTATTAGAAAATGAGATAAAACTTGTTAAGATTTAAATCTTAAACAAACCTAAAATAAAGGTTTATTTAAGCTTATAAAGATATACTTCGCTCACTAAATTACAAAAGGTTCAAGAATGAAATTTACAAAAATTGCAACTCCTGAGCAGATTGACCAAAAATGGGTTTTAATCGATGCTGAAGGGAAAACTTTTGGTCGTATGATGACTGAAGTAGCAACTATTCTTCGT
>JAYEGN010000210.1:6252-8041 GCA_034659115.1 Campylobacterota bacterium | reverse complement strand
CTAGACTTAACAGAAGTATTCCCCCCACCATGCAAAACTAAAGAACTATCCTGTCCTAACAATCTTGATGTATAAACTCTTAAGTCTAAGTCTGTTTTATATTTTTTCGCTTCATTGTCGTTGTATAGGCTTTTCATATATTACTGTTCCTCAAATAGGTTTTTTAGTTTTTGTTTTAGGTCGTTAAAATTTTGGTGGCTAAAATCATAAGGTGCATCAGGGTAAGCACTATTATATATTTGATTTAATATCGCTTTATGATTTTCTTTTGACTTAAATTCTGAACACTTTAAAAAAGTTTCTATACACTCTTTTTGTGTTTGTGGTATAGAAGATAATATCAAAGATTCTAAATATCCATCTTTTGTAACAGGGTCACAAGTTACATAAATATCAGATATATCTTCCATATCTAGAGATTGCCTAATATTGTTCAGTTCACTTAGTGTATTTTCATGACCACCATAAGTTTTATCATTTGCTTCATAATCTGCATCAACTACAAATAACACCTTACTTATCAACTCTTCATCTATCTGCAATTTCAATCTAGAGTACTTTATATTATCTAACTTATAAAAATTACTCTTATTTCCAAAACCAAAAAACTCAACTTGATTTTCATTAAAACCTAAGTTATTAAGTAATAATTTTAAAATCTTATTATCTAGTGATTTATCAGATTTTCCTTCATGAAGAATAGCAACTTTTACCATCCTCTTAACTCATGATTATCTTCTATACTATCTTGTATCATGTCATAATTTCGTACTCCAGCCATAACATTATTATCATCCAACTTAGTAATTTTTACATAGCTAATATCTTCATCTTCAAGTTTTTTAGAAACTCTAGCGAAAGAATCTATACACTCTTTTGAGTGGGTTGTTGCAAAAACTTGAACCTCTTGTTTTTTTGATATTTTTAAGATTATTTCCCAAAGTTCATCAAAGTTTGTATAGTGTATCCCATTATCTACTTCATCTAAAAATATTATGGAATCTTTATTTAAATTTATTGATATTAAAATACTTATAAAATGTTTTAACCCATCTCCAAATTCATATAATTTTAAATACTCACTTTCATATTCTAACATTACTGTATTTTTAATTACATCTATTTTTTTTATATTAAAAATTTCTTCTAGCTGTTTATTAATTATATCCCATTTATTTGATAGTTTTATGTCATCTATGCAATCTGCTAAATAATTATCTCTTATTCCATTCATAGAAATAAATGTAGTGTTTTTAATATCTAAAGGTTCAGAGCTTCCTCTATAAAACTGCATAATCTCATCAATACCATTGTGATAATCTTTAGATGGCTTAGTGTATAAACCTTTAGTTGCTTTCCCAAATGGTCTTTTTACTGAATTATTAAAATGACAAAGTTCATCATTTATTTTCAACTCTGAATTATCATATTTAAATTCAAAATTATTTGTATCTTTTATAATTTCAAATTCCATAAATTGATTTCTACTTAGTTCAACTACTAGCAATGAATTAAAAAACTTATGTGCATCAGAACGAGTACTTATCCCTAAGTAACAAGCCTCCATAAAAGCCGTCTTGCCAACATTATTATTCCCACCTATAAGGTTTACTCTTTTAAACCCATCTGCCTTAAAATCTTTGAAGCATTTGAAATTTTTTATCTCTATGTTTGTTAAGTGATTATCCATCTTTTTTTGCTCCTAAATCTTTTAAGCGTTAAATTTTTCTTGTATTTTATCAAAACTTGCTTCACAAAGTCCTTTATCTGTAATCAAGCCTGTTATTAG
>JAYEGN010000210.1:0-6152 GCA_034659115.1 Campylobacterota bacterium | reverse complement strand
GAGTTTTTTAACTGCTCCATCATCCTATCAACTGCCCACATCAAGTTTACAGCCGTTGGTCTTGACTCTCTTATTAGTTTTGCTTTTTCTTTTAGTTCGCTGTAACTATCAACTTCCATACAAGCCGTATATACCCCAAAAGAAGCAACACTTCCAATAACCCCAGCGCCTCGAACTGTCATATCTTTGATAGCTTCAACTACCTCATCAGTAGTTTTTAAAACCTTTGTTACATACTCAAAAGGGAGTTTTCTCTGGTCTATCACTTCTAAAAAATTATCATCATTTAGCCATAAAGCTCTATATTTACCCTGCACTTATTATCTCCAATATTTCATCAATATTATCTACATTTTCATATCTCAAAACAAACTCTCTAGCAATACGAAGCACCATAGCTTCAGCCTCTGCTCTTAGTTGTTTGTCTTTTATCCCTCGTATCTCTGCTACTCCAGCAACACCAAAAACTCTTCTTGCCATTTTACAGCCTGCAAAACCTACTGCGTCTCTTATGATATTTTTTACAAAAGAGACTCTAAAATGATTTGTCGTAACTTCATCTATATAACCATCTACCAAGAGAGCAGAATCTTTTTGCTCACTCCAAAGTTTTAAAAACTTACTCTCAAAAAGCTCCAAAACCTCTTTTATAGTAACAAGAAGATACTTTTGAAAATCCCTATCTTTAGTAACTATACTATGATGAACAAAGTTATTGACCAAGTTTGCCACTAAAGCCCCTATGTCAAACCCAAAAGCCCCAACAAATGCAAACTCAGGGTCTATAACAAAAGTCTCACTTTCATTTATCATCATAGACCCAGTATGCAAATCTCCATGTATAAGTGCATCAGTAGATGTCATAAACTTATACTTTAAGCCCAAAACTTTTACCTTAAATTCCATATCGTCAAAGAGCTTTTTTGCAAGTGGATTATTTGCTACATTTTCATTATCATTTGTTTCACTTTCCATAAAAGCAGATGTAAATACAAAATCTTCACTAAGTTTACAAAGCTCAGTGTTTGAGTTAAACTCATCTATAAGTTTTCTTTTTTTCGTACTATCAAGATATAAAGAGGATGTTTTAAAAAGAGTCTCGGCTAAGTAAGTAGATATATGCTCGCTAAATTTAGGATACTTCACTCTACATGTAAGCCCCTCACGAAGTATGATATGACTACCCAAGTACTCCATAGCCACCAAAGACATATCCTCACTCACATGATACAAGTCAGGAACAAAGTCAGGAACAATCTCCTTAAATTTTGATAAGGCTCGTATCTCAAAACTCATTCTCTCACGAGACAAAGCAAACTCTTCTCCAACACATCGAAGATATGGAACTGCCTGTTTGACTATCATAGCTTTTGTATTATCTACGAGCGAAGACACAAGATAAACAAAGTTAAGGTTTCCATCGCCTATCTCTTTTACCTCTAACTTATCCCCACCAAAATACTCTACAATTTCATCAACGCTATTCAAATATTCTACAATACTATCAACGCTCAACTCTTGATACTTCATAAATCTTCCTATAATCCTGGAGCTTTCCACATACTACATGTAGTGTTATTATCAACTAACTTTAGTTGTGCCTCATAAGCTTTAATCCACTTTAGAGTTATCTCATCATATAGCTTTTTATTGTCCATGTTTGGCTCATAAACCTTATCCCAAACTACTAACTTATTTGAAGCCTCTACCAAAGATGGATATATCCCAGCACCTACTCCTGCACTCATAGCTGCACCCAAAGCTGTAGCTTCTGTAACCTTTGGTATCTTTACTCTACACCCTGTTACATCTGCGAGTATTTGCGACCATAAAGCACCTTTTGAAGCTCCTCCAGCAAACACCACTTCATCAATCATAACACCAGTAAACTCTTTGATTTTACTAAGATTTATATTTGAAACGATACAGGCATTTTCCTCTAAACTTCTAAACATTGAGGCACGATTACACACCTCTGGGTCTATGCTAAGATTTAAAAAACTCGGACTTGCGTGGTACCATTTACCATACTTCATAGCATCAGAAAATATCGGCATAATCCCATAAGAACCCACGGGAACCTTAGAAGCTTTCTCTTCTAAGATAGCATAAGTATCCATATCTCTTTTTTTGGCTTCAAGCTTTTCCATATCACAAAAAGCATCCCTAAACCATCTCATAACCAAGCCACTAAAAAATGTTATGCCCTCTGCTTGTGATTGAGATGGTACTACATGCGGATTTACTCTTATACCCATATCTTTAGGTGGTGGAGTATCACTAGATATATTTACAACTTGTTGCCAAAATGAACCACCAAGTATCCCAACATCTCCAAGTTCAACGACTCCAAGCCCTGCACTACCTAACTGTACATCGCCACCACCCATAACTACTTTGGTATTTGAAGATAGTCCAGACTCCTTACATGTAACGCTACCGATAACCTCGCCAACTTCTTTACATGTAGGAAATATATCATCCTTTAAACCTACTCGCTTAGCCATCTCACTAACCCAATCACGATTTTTTAAAGAGAAGATTCCAGTAGTTCCACCATTACTAGGGTCAGTAGCTATAACACCACTAAGACGAGCCAATATCCAATCCCCTATCATAGAGATATTTGCCACTCTCTCATAAAGTTTAGGACGATTATTTTTAAGCCACATTATACGAGGTAATGCTCCAAGAGCAAAGGTTTGACCACTAAGAGCATAAAACTCCTCTTCAATCCCCTCAAAGTTTTCTTTGAGATATTTTACCTCTTTATCAGCTCTAGCATCCACATTTGCCACAGCCCAAAGCTCTTTACCCTGCTCATCATAAAGAACTATACCCTCACGCATACTCGTAGCACTAAGAGCAACTATATCTTCACTCTCTAGCTTCGCTACATGTAGAGACTCTTTAATACACCAAAGAACAAGTTCATAGTTTTTTTCAAAATCAAAACTCATAGAGTTAGGCACACCATCTTCTTCTACATGTACCCACTCTTTTTGGGCTACACCTATCTGATTGCCAAGTGTGTCAAATATAACAGCACGAACACTTCCAGTTCCTGCATCTATCGCCATTAGGTAGTTCAAGGTTTATCCTAATATTTCTAGTTCATCACTATACTTTTTTTCACAATATGGCTCAAAAGAAGATTTATATATAGCATAATGCTCAGTGCTTTTATGCCCATCAAGAGCTTTTTCATCTCTCCAAGATTCAACTGCCATAAATTTTCGTGGATTATTTTCATATACAAATATATCGTAAAAAATACATCCATCTTCAACCTTACTTGGTGCTACCATCGCTATAAGTAGCTCTTTCATCTTTGCTTCACTACCCTCTTTTGCTATAAATGTTACTCTTTTAGTTATTGTCATAATTATCCCTTAATTTTGTTTTACAAAATGAAGGAAACCCTTCATCTAATTTTAACGCCAAAGGAAGTAATTCCTTTGACTACGCTATCGCTATGATTCCTTCGGCAGGAAGCCATCGCACTAATGCGATTTATATTGTTTTGAGTAATTATATCCTATAATCTTAAAAATATTAATAGGCTAAACTTTTGAACATACTTTTACAGATAGAAGACATCACAGAAAAAAATGGTTCTGACTTTGAACTTTCTAAACTTTTCAAGACCTATATAAAAGAATATAAAGAGTCTCTGCCAGAGCTTTTTGAGAGTTCTCAAGGGAAAGATTTTTTAGTTAAACACACAAAAAAGCTTGACTCTATCATCTCTTTAATGTATAAAACTATACTTAGAAGAGTATTTGGAAACTACCTGCCAATGCGTAGCTCTATTCCTATAGCCATAGTAGCTCTTGGAAGTTATGGACGAGAACAGCTGTGTGTTCATAGTGATATTGATCTGCTTATAGTCTATGAAGATGTTCAAGGGTTCAATACTCAAACTATCATAGAGAAACTTTTTTATCTTGCTCTTGATGCTGGACTAAAACTCGGTCATAGAGTTCATCCAGTTGATGACCTTTTTAAAGCCTCAAATGAAGATATAACCATAAAAACATCACTAATGGAAGCTCGACTTATCACAGGATCACCATTTACTTGGCATAACACGCAAAGAGCCTTAACAAAGATAAGAGTTCACAATCAAAAAGAGTTCATACTTGCAAAGGTAGAAGAAGCTGGGATACGCAGAAAAAAATACCCAACCTCTATGCAACCAAATATAAAAGAGAGTGTTGGTGGGCTTCGTGATTCTCAACTCTTATATTGGATAGCTCAAACTATCTATGGCGTCACTAAATTAAAAGAGTTAAGTCAGACTCTTTTTAGTGATGAAGAATATAGAGAATACAGAATAGCACTAGAGCTTCTCTTTCGAGTTAGAAGTGCGTTACATCTTATTACAAACAAACAAGAAGACAGACTTTTACTAGAGTGTACTCCTCAGGTTAGTTCTATGCTTGGATTTAAAAATCAACAAAAAATGGTTACAAAGGTTCTTCAAGCCCAGTGGCGCATAAGTAACTTTACGCAGATTTTTCTTAAAAAAATGCTTAGACCCTACCTAGTTGATAGGAGCTATATAATCAAGTTTAGACATAACCGCTTAAGCAAAGGTATCTATCTACTAGATGATAGGCTCTATGCATCCTATAACTTAGATATCCAACCAATCAACACTATACTCGAACTCTTAGTTTCTCTACCAGATAAATTTTACCATTTTGATGCTGGTTTTTTAAATCAACTTACATACAGCAAAATATCTTATCCGCTCAAAAAGCAAACTTATTCTCTTTTAAAAGAGCTGTTACACAAAGAAAATATTTACTGCTTTTTAAAGCTTTTTTGGGATGCTGGAGTTTTACATCAACTATTTTTAAACTTCAGAAAAGTTTTACATCTTCCACAGTTTGATGGCTATCACCATTACCCTGTTGATATTCACTCAATCAAAAGTGTTGAAGCCCTTGAAAACATAAAAGAACCCTATATACAAAAATTATATGATGAACTTAACTCTGATGAAAAACTTTTACTAAAAATCGTTGTTTTATTTCACGACACAGGAAAGGGTCGTAAACAAGACCATGGCGAAGTTGGTGCAAAACTCATAGTACCATTTATGAAAAAACTGCAGATAGATGAGAGGCTATATGAGCGTGCAACAACTCTTATAAAACACCATATTCTTATGAGTAGCATAGCGTTTAAAGAGAATATTCACAATGAAAAAACTCTTTATAAATTTATGGCTACAGTAGTAGATAGTAAAAATCTTAACCTTCTGTATATATTGACCTATGCTGATATTAATGGTGTTGGAGAAGATACATTTAACTCCTTTAATTCAAAACTTCTTTATGACCTCTATATAAGTGCTTTAGAAGTCTCACAAAATAGTGACAGAATTACTGATGCTAGCAAAAGATTAAGTATTGAAAAAAGAGTTCAAAACCTTAGTGAGTTTAAGGAGCTTCCAAAACTCCTACAAAAAAAGATATTGAGAGTCGAATCAAACCTCTTTTTCTTTAAACATACACCCCAAGATATAGTAAATATTGCCAAAAAAGCTAGAGATACAAAAGAGTATAGTTTTAGTGTAAAATCTGAAAAATCTCTAACTATAGAAATTTATAGAAAAATTCCACTCAATATAACCTACCTTTTAGCAACTCTAAGTCATCTGAATGTCAGAAGTATGGAAATTTTCACCCTTTTTGATGATTTAAAATATTTTAAAATTGAATTTTTACATAGTGTGAATGGCAATGAACTCATAGAGGTTCAAGATGTTGTAGATAGAGCTTTTGACATGTCTACAATAGTAAACCTCAAAGATATAAAAATAAAAAAAGATGAGATACATATAGATTGTGAGCACTCATTGACTCATGCTGAAGTTAGTGTAAATACAGCAAACCAAAATGGACTTTTAGCTTATATAATGGATGGTTTTGATAAACTAAATATCAATATTATTACAGCTAAGATTCATAGTACAAAACACAAAGTAAGAGATAGTTTCTTAATGGAAAAACATAACAACTTATGTGATAATAGCGAAAAAATTTACCACTTTTTAACTTCAAAGGATTAATACATGTGTGGAATAGTTGGATACCTTGGCGATAAAAACACTAAAGAAATTTTACTTAATGGTCTAAAAG
>JAYEGN010000209.1:0-1507 GCA_034659115.1 Campylobacterota bacterium | reverse complement strand
GATGAACTCTATACTAGCTTGGTTTATTACTTTTAACTTTGTCAATATCTCTTGGGTCTTTTTTAGGGCTAAGGAGTGGGATGATGCTCTGAAAGTTCTTAAGGGGATGGCTGGGTTTAGTGGGGTTTTAAATGAGTATGCATTCAAGCAGTACATGTTAAATGGTTCATTAGGCTCCAAAAATATATTTTCCACCATCAATGGAGATAGCTACACTATAAAATATCTTATAGTAGCTTCTATTATTGTGTTTTTTCTAAAAAATTCTAACGAGTATATAAACAATATGAAATTTAATCTACCTAACCTGTTGTTTTACGCTTTAATCACTCTAACAGCTATACTATACTTGAACAATATGGGTGAATTCCTATATTTCAATTTTTAAGGCGATGATATGAAGATAAAAAATTGGCTTCTATATGCTTTTGTTACTACATGTACATCGGTTATAGTAGTATTTTTTTTAATGATATGGAGTGATACATACTCAAATATACATACAGATAGAACAGAGTTTTATACCGAACCAAATAAAAATGTAAAAAAAGTTGAGTATATTTTAGAAAATAAAATGAAATATGATTCCTTTATATTTGGTTCATCTAGAGTTGGCTCCATAAATCCACTTAAGATAGATAATGGAAACTATTACAATATGACCTATTCGGAGGGCATACCTCATGAGCATCTTATAAACATACAGCTCTTTATAGATTCTGGCATAAAAATAAAAAACTTGCTTATAGGATTAGATGAATTTTCATATCAGGTGTCATTTATAAAACATCAAAATCAGGGCTTAACAAAAGCCCATTATTTAGCAACAAAAACAGATTTTATAATCTACTGCAGAGAACTGTATTTGAGATTTCCATTGGGAGAGGATAGACACCATATTAAAAAAAAGTTATTTGGTGCTGATAGTTTTAAGCTTAATGTTTCAAGCCAATCAACTGCATATAAAAAAGCTCAAGAAAGCTTTTCAAGAGTAAAATACGAAACACCTGAGCATCTAAATAACCCTACCTTTAATAAGCCTACTTTTTACAGTGGTAATACACTAAATGATACAATCAAAGATATTCAAGCGATTAAAAATATATGCACAAATAATAAAATCAACTGTATATTTTTTATAAATCCCATACATAAAAAAACTTATGAATTCTCAAATCTAAAACTATTAAAAACTTTTAGATATAATCTATCGCAAATAACACCTTATTATGATTTTTCATATCCAAATAAAATATCAGAAGACAACAGTTACTGGATTGAAACATCTCATTATACTTTGGAAGTTGGAGGGATGATATTGGATAAAATACACAAAAATAAAACCAATAATAATTTTGGAAAATATATTAAAGGTTCTCGTTAGATGCTATTTAACAGCTATGAATACATATTTTTCTTTCTGCCAATAACATTTTTTATATATTTCTTTCTTTTAAACGCCAGACTCATAGTAGGAGCAAAAGGCTTTTTAGTATTTGCATCTCTG
>JAYEGN010000208.1:0-1534 GCA_034659115.1 Campylobacterota bacterium | reverse complement strand
GTTTTTGTTTTTATTCCAATAATACTTCCCATTTCACTATTGTAATTCATACTAGGTATACTTATCATCAGATACTCCTTACTTGCTAAATCGACAATAGTATACGAAACTAAAATGTAGAATTAATGTGTTATAATTCGCACAAATATTTTAAGAGCATTATATGAGAGTTTTAGTGGTAATTGTGCTTATTACAATTAATTTAATAGCTGAGATAAGAACGGATATCCAAAATAATGGTAGTTTAGTTCATCTTATCGAAAAGGGGACAGAGCTTTATGTTCTTTACTCCTGAACCAAAGAATATATTGTCGTCTAATGATAGTGATTTCTTTACAGCAGGTAGTACAATATCTCAAATATCAAGTCTTCACAGTTAATCTATAGTTCTCAAAATAACAGCTATTCACCTGCATGTGAATTTCTTATTGAAATTCAATTAGATTCACAATCTCAACTTTTTGTAGTTAAAAAAATAGAAGCAAACAGACTAAGACCAACAACTGGAATGACTTGTGATGCAAATATGCAAGGATTTAATCCTTCAACTGGTGACTCTGATGTTCTTTTTACAATGACAATTCCAAGTACAAAGAAGCTTAAAAAAGTTAAAAAAGAACATCCTCATAAATAAAATATTCCATCTGTAAGCTAACGACAATCTTGAGAAATAAGTCGCCGCTAGGCTACTTATTTATCTCCTAGAACTTGTTATATAGCTGCGGCTGTAGTGTTTAAGCTTTGAAGTTTTTCTGCTAACCACATTTTAATAACGGCTTGACGACTTACGCCAACATGCTTAGCTTCTTTGTCTAAAGATTGAACCATCCAAGCTGGAAAGTCAATATTAACCCTTTTTGGTTCTTCATTTATCATTTTAATTTTTGATGTATCAAAATGTTCTAATATATCTTCTTGATTATCATCAAATATTTTATCTAGTTCTGATGCTTTCATAAAGTTTACTCTCCTTTTCTCTTGAGCGTCTTACAGAAATAATTCTAATATTTGTATCTCTGTAGGTAATAATAGCAGTATAGTTTTTTGAGTTAATTAGTCCTAGAACTAAAAATCTATCTTCATCTTCACTCTGTGGAGATGGAATTTCAAAAGAGTACGGGTCTTCCCACAACTTTTGAGCTTCTTCAAAATCAATATTGTGTTTAGACTTATTTATACTGCTTTTTGTTTCATCATATTCAAATATCATACCTAAATTATACCATAATTATATGAGAGTTAATTTTAACTGAGAGTTTTTGTGTGGCTATATAGCGACTGTCTTGAGAAATAAGTCGCCGCTAGGCTACTTATTTGTCTCCTAGTGCTTGCTATATAGCTATGATAGTTCCACAACTTCAATGCTTTTTGAATACTGTACTACTTCTTGTACACTATATGGTGGACCATTGTAATTTCTTTTATCTTTTTGATCTAAAGAAATAGCAATCACAACCCTTGTACCAATATCAGTACATCGCCATTTTCCAGCATTCGTATAAAATTCTTCACCTATTTTAAAATCTTGATATTT
>JAYEGN010000207.1:0-8223 GCA_034659115.1 Campylobacterota bacterium | reverse complement strand
TGCCTTGAGTGCAATGATAGTTTAAATTTTTTATTCTTATGGAATTATTTGGGATAATGTATAGCTAACCAGATAGTCTCTATCTCTGGTTTTGTCCAAGAAACTCTATGTTTAGTATGGGCTAAAATATTGATATAATCACCCTCCCTAAGCCTTACATCTTCACTATTTTCAAAAGATAAGATCGCTTCACCTTTAAGAACAATAACCCATTCATCATCTACCTGATCATACCAATCTTGTTGAGTAGTATGACCTTTTGAGATGATTCTTTCTATCTTTAAACTATCTTTTTTGATTATATCTTCAAAAAATTCCTCTTTTAAATTATCTGGTAGGTTTGCAAATATATTTATTTTATCCACTGTTAATTCTCACTTTTTAGAGTGTTAAAAAAACTATTAAACTCTAAAAGAAGTTTCTTATCATCTGTTACATGTAGAACCTCATAATTCTCTTGAAAACTTTTTTTAGTCCAGTTTGCACTTCCATATACAACTGTTTTTTTATCAAAAATAGCTATCTTAGTGTGAAGCTTTTTATCTACCTTTTGTACTTTCACATGTTTAAAATCGATACTTTTTTTCTCATAAAAAAAAGTTACTTTAACACCTCTTTCGTAGGCATTATCTAAAAGTTTTGCAAATTTTTTATGTCCAAAATTATATATAGCCATATCTATACTTTTGTTTGCATTTTTTATAAGTCTTTCTATCTGTTTTTTTATCTTTTTGGAATCTTTAGGTAAAAAATATAGAGTGCTTTGTGCATATATATTTATGGATAGAAGAAGGATTAAAACTAGTTTCATACCAATAGCTTTTCGAGTTCATCAAGAGGGGCAGATATTATACCTCTAAACTGTGTACGATTAAAAGTTTGTTGCCTTTTTGCAAGCTGTGCTGTATGTGTTGAGATATTTTCTAGCATCTCTTTTTGTGTAACTTTACCATCTAGATATTCTAAAACCTCTACTATGCCTATAGAGTTCATAGAGTGCGGTAACCTTGTATACTTTTGCTCTAAGTAACACACCTCATCTATAAGATTAGAGTATAACATCTTTGCTGTTCTTTTTAAGATTCTATCTCTTAAAACTTCTCTTTTAACATCAATATTATATATATCTAACTCTTTAATAATAGGCTGTGGAGGGTTATTTTTAAACCAACTGCTAGGTGTTTGTGCACTTGCTTCATATATAAGCATAGCCTTTTCAATTCTATAACTATCGTTATTGCTAATATTTTTCATATATGCTGGGTCTTTTTGGGATAACAACTCGTAACATACCTGAAGGTTTTGTAGCTTTTTTTTAACTTTGGCTACGGTTGCTGTATCTACATGTGGAAGAGTCGATAATCCATCAACAAGTGATTTTAAGTAAAAAGATGTACCCCCAACTATTACAAGATTTTTTTTCTCCTCTACGCATAACTTTTTCACTTGAGTATATATATCTATAAGTATATCAACGCTAAAGTAATCATCTGGATTTAAAACATCTATGCCAAAATGTCTAACTCCACCCTGCTCCTCTTTCGTAGGTTTTGCAGAAACTATATCTATCTCTTTATATATACTAAGTGAGTCTATTGACAAAATATAAGCATCCATCTTTTTTGCAACTTTAACTGCCAAGTCACTTTTTCCAGATGCTGTTGGTCCGATTATAGCTAATTCTTTCATAGCAAATTATATCATAGTTTAAAATTCTATAACTTAGCTTTAAATCAACTTTAGGTAGAATGTCTTCTCATAATATTATTAAGGTAGATAGTTGCAAAAATATATAAATAAATTTAAAGATTTTAATGAACTAGTTATGTTTGAACACTCTATTTTTTCACTTCCATTTATTTTTATTGCTATGCTCGTAGCAGCGGATGGTTGGTTTGGTTCTTGGCTTTTGCTTATGGGTGGATTAGCTGCGATAAGTGCTAGAAACTTTGCTATGGGTGTAAATCGATATGCTGATATAGATATAGATGCCCTAAACCCTAGAACCAAATCTCGTCCAAATGTTGATGGCAGACTAGACTCTATAAGTATCCTGATTTTTATAGCTGTCAACGCCTTTGTGTTTGTTGGTGTTGCATATATGATTAATAACTTAGCTTTTTATCTAAGTGTTCCTATCCTGTTTGTTCTTGGTTCATACTCATACTTTAAGCGTTTTTCATCTTATGCACACATAGTTCTAGGTCTTTCCCTTGGTTTAGCGCCTATTGCTGGTGCTGTAGCTGTTGATGCCACTATTGCACCTTGGTCAGTTTTACTAAGTTTGGGTGTTATATTTTGGGTTGCTGGTTTTGATTTGCTATATTCTTTACAAGACATAGAGTTTGATAAAGAAAATAATCTATACTCCATACCATCTATCTATGGTGCTGATGCCACACTTTTCATCTCATCACTTTTTCACATGTTAAGTGTTGTATTTTGGACTCTTTTTGCCTGGATAGCCGATCTTGGTATTTTTGCTTTTGGAGCTGTAATATTGAGTGCAGTTATGCTTAGCTATGAGCATCATCTAGTAAGAAAAGATTTTACAAAGATTGATAGAGCTTTTTTTACAGTAAATGGATATCTAGGGATTATGTTTTTGATTATGATTATTTTAGATGAGTTTGTAGCATGAGTATTCGTTTAGTTCCAGCTCCGATTAGCTTAGTTTATAATAGCAAAGATATAGATACACAAGCTTATACAAGAGAGTTTAGCCAGTTAAGTGAGAGTGATGATGACCCGATAAGCCAATGGCTTAAGCTAGCTAAAGGTAGAGGTGAAACTTCAGATACAGATCCAGTTTTACTAAATCTTGTGGTTGAACTTCATAGAAAGATAGATGCCTTAGAGATGTTTTTAAAAGATGAAGTGCCTCAGCGAGTCTCTTTAATAAACAAGATAGAGATAGAATCTATCGGTTTTGGGTATTTTAAACTTGAAAAAGAGGTCTTAGATGTTGGGATAGAATATTATGGACGAATAGAGATGCCCGTTCATCCAAAAAGGGATATACCAGTTTTTTTCAAGTCAGTTGATGCATCCTTAGCTCAAATTACAAAAATTCATGAGAGAGATGAAAAAGAGTGGGGAGCCTATCTTACAGCAAGAGAGAGAGTCTTAATCCGTGAGGCTAGAGCCAAATGATAGATATAAGCTTTATAAATATCGAATATGTTGTAGTTGTTATGGCTGCAATTATTCTATATCTTTTATATTATGTCTTTACAAAAGATTCTGAGTTTCATAACAATATCCATTCTGTTGCATCAGTTGTCGAAGAACTAAATAGAGAGATATTTTACCTAAAAAAAGAGTTATCCCAGAATAAAAAAACATTTAAAACTTATAATCAGGGAATGAGTGATGAAGAGATATATGAAGAGGTTGAAAGAACAGTATATGACATGGTAAAACCTCTCTCTTTAGGCTTAAAAGAAGTTCAAAATAGACTTCACTCTATAGATGAGCAGATGAATCTTAGAATCTCATCCTTAGAAAATGGAGTTAAGCAGATATCGATACCCACCTCCGTTCATGGCAATGATGATGAAAAAATCATCTCACTCTTCAAACAAGGTGTTTCCCTAGAAACTATCTCCAAAGAACTGCATATTTCAAAAGCAGAAGTTGAGTTTGTTTTAAAGATAAATAAAATTAAATAAGATGGCAGATAGAAAACTTTTTATATTGGTCTCTATATTGATGCTAATTAGCATAATTCTTACATACTCATTATCAACATACATAACTTTATTCTTTGGGGTAAGCGAGTTTCACTTTGTAATCAGGCAGGTTGCCTTTACTCTACTTAGTATTATAATTATGTACTCACTTGCGCAACTCAACCCAGATGAATGGCTTATGCCCATAGGCTTCTTGCTCTTTATTGGTTCAACTCTTTTGATGATTGCAATGCCATTTTTACCAGAGTTTTTAGTTTCAGCCGTTGGTGGTGCAAAAAGATGGATAAAGATTTTTGGTTTCTCCTTAGCTCCTGTTGAATTTTTCAAAGTTGGATTTATCTACTTTCTAGCTTGGAGTTTTTCCAGAAAACTTGGTCATCATGATGATATGGGCTTACTTGCAGAGTTCAAAAGATTTACCCCTTATGCACTTGTTTTTGTAGGTGCTATGTTTATGATAGCGTTTATTCAAAATGATTTAGGGCAAGTTGTAGTTCTTGGTATGACTCTTCTTTTTATGCTAATGTTTGCAGGAAGTAGTTTCAGATTTTTCTTCTCTTTACTCTCTATAGCCTTAGTGTTTTTTATATTTTTTATTTTAACAGCGGAACATAGAATTATTAGAATAAAATCATGGTGGGCATTGGCTCAAAATAGTGTTTTAGAACTTTTTCCAGCTTCAATAGCTCAACAGTTAAGAGTTCCAACAGAGATAGAGCCATACCAGATAGGACACTCGTTAAATGCTATCCATAATGGTGGATTTTTTGGTACCGGACTCGCTAGTGGAACTTTTAAACTTGGTTTTTTAAGTGAGATTCATACGGACTTTGTTTTAGCAGGTTTAGCTGAAGAGTTTGGTTTTATTGGTGTTTTAGCGGTTGTTATTCTGTTTTTATGGATACTTCAAAGAATCTTTAAAATAGCCAATCGCTCAAACGATACTAGCATGTACCTCTTTTCATTAGGAATAGGATTGTTACTATCATTTTCTTTTCTTGTAAACGCTTATGGTATCAGTGGTATTACCCCGATTAAAGGTATTTCAGTTCCATTTCTTAGTTATGGTGGTTCAGCTATGATAGCCTCATCTATAGCCATAGGAATGGTTCTTATGGCTTCAAAAAATATAAGTAAGAGGAGATAAAAAGTGAAATTATGTATAACTGGTGGCGGAACTGGTGGGCATCTTATGATTGCTGAGGCTCTTGGAGAGTCTGCTGTGGGGCAAGGTAACGAAGTAATATTTATCGGTTCAACTCATGGACAAGATAAAAAATACTTTGCCTCTCGAAGTCCATTTTCACATGTCTATTTTCTAGAAACAACAGGTGTTGTAAATCAAAAAGGTATAGCTAAGATTAAAGCACTTTGGCGAATCTTTTGTGCTTTTTTAGAATCAAGAAAGATATTAAAAAAACATAAGATAAAAGCAATATATAGTGTGGGTGGATTTTCAGCAGCACCAGCTTCATTTGCCTCAATATCAAAACTAATACCACTTTTTATTCATGAACAAAATGCCATAAACGGAAGATTAAATGCACTTTTAAAGCCTTTTGCTAAGAGCTTTATCTCTGCTTATGATAAAAAATCACCTATTCAAGGCTACCCTGTTCAAGAGATATTTTATAAAAGCGCAAGAGTAAGAAGAACCTTGAAGACTATCATCTTCTTAGGCGGTTCACATGGAGCAAAAGCTATAAATGATTTGGCACTACATGTAGCAACACGGCTCAAACATAAAGGTATTGAAATTATTCATCAAGCAGGTGAAAGTGACTATGAAAGAGTTAAGGAGGCATATGACTCCTTAGATGTTAAAGTTGAACTATATAGTTTTACAAAAGATTTAGCATCACTTATTCAAAAATCCGACTTAGCTGTAAGCCGTGCAGGGGCGAGTACACTTTGGGAGCTAACCACAAATGGCTGCCCAGCTTTTTATATTCCATACCCCTATGCAGCAGGTGATCATCAGTATTTCAATGCAAGATTTATAGTTGAAAACAATCTAGGTTGGTGCGAGAGAGAAGGTGAGGACCTAAGCGATAAACTGATCTCAATATTGGAAGAACCGCTTGAGCAAAAAAGTGAAAACCTTATAAAATATTCCGCTAGGAATGTAGCAGATGAGATGATAATTGATTTGCAAAAAGCCATATCATGATAAAAGAGATTGCTCAGACTATAGTAGACCTAATCTTTGAATGGGGATATTTAGGAATATTTTTGCTTATGACAATAGAGAGCTCTTTTATACCTTTTCCTAGTGAAATAATTCTTATTCCAGCTGGTTATTTAGCATCTAAAGGGGAGATGTCCATAGGTATGATTATGGGGAGTGCTTTAGGTGGCTCACTCTTAGGTGCATTTATAAACTATTATCTTGCCCTTACGCTTGGTCGTAAGATGCTTAAACGATATGGAAAATATTTTTTTATAAATGAAGATGCTGTGCAAAAGATGGATAACTATTTTGAAAAACATGGACATATTTCCACCTTTATAGGCAGACTCATACCTGGCATTCGTCAGCTTATCTCTATTCCTGCTGGTTTGGCTCGTATGAATCTTATAATTTTTTCAACTTATACAGCACTTGGTGCTGGAATATGGGCTTTAATTCTTACAATGCTAGGATATTTTATAGGTGAAAATCAAGAGTTACTAGATACATACTTAAAGCAGATAACTATATCTGTAGTAGTTGTCTTAATTTTACTTGGTTCGTGGTATTATTACTATCAGAAAAAGAGATAATATTATACATGTGAGGTTGATATATGTTTGAAGCTGGATTTCTCGGTTCAAGAGCTCCTATATTTATGGATGTTGTTACTATCATAGTAGCTTTATTACCTATGCTTGTAGCAGGAGCAATCTCATTAGCTAAAGCAAAAAAATACAAACTACATGCTCTTTTACAGATATTCATCTTTGCTTTTACTGTCATCGTATTTACTTACTTTGAAATTGGCGTAAGAATGGCTGGTGGATTTAATGTACTTATGGATGGGAGTTCTGTTTCACATAACTACGCATTTTTTGTGCTTATACTTCACATCATAATAGCAACAATCACACTTATAATCTGGTTTATGATGCTTTTTAGAGTAAAGAAGTTTTTAGCTCAAAGAGTACACAAAAGACTAGGTCGCATACTATTTTTAGGTATAGTTTTAACCTCTTTTAGTGGAATTTGGGTTTACCTACTGCTATTTGTGTACTAAACAATAAAAGGAATGATAGATGATACAAATCGATGAAAAAGCACCAGAGTTTTGCTTGCCAAACCAAGATGATATAGAGATATGCCTAAGAGACCTAAAGGGAAAATGGATAGTTTTATATTTTTACCCAAAAGATAACACACCAGGGTGTACGATAGAAGCTTGTGAGTTCACCGCAGCAGCACCTGATTTTTCAGACCTTGATGCTATTATCTTGGGAGTAAGTGCAGATAGCACAAAAAAACACCGTAATTTTATAGAAAAAAAAGAGTTGGGTATTACACTTCTTAGTGATGAAAGTACAGAGATGATGCAAGAGTATGGTGTCTGGCAACTAAAGAAAAATTATGGAAAAGAGTATATGGGCATAGTGAGAACTACACTTATCATCAACCCTGATGGAGTTGTAAAAGCTCTATTTGAAAAAGTTAGAGTGAAAGAACATGTGGCAAAAGTTAAAGCAGAACTAGAGAGATTGCAATAGCTCTGTCATTCCGTGTTACAACACGGAATCTAGTTTATATGAAGGGAAGGTCTTTTCTGAGCCTCAATCAAGCATGTAGAACTGTATCATAACTGAGGGTGAGTGGAAGAATGCCAACTCTTGTTTTAGTTGAGTCATCTCATTTTCCATAGCTTCAAATCTTTCAAGCATGGATTGAGCATCTGCATTGGTAGATAAGAGAGCGGTTGCTACTAAAGATAATAGGAGTGGTTTTTCATTTCTTGTTCCTTTGATATTATGATTATGTAGTTATAAATTATAACATTTATTTATAATATATTTGCGATACTATACAGTCCCAAATAATTCCATAAGGATTTATAAAATTTATCTATGCTTGTGCTTAAGGGATGTTTAGTAAAAATTTTAAGCCACCTTATTGGTGGTGTAAATTTTTAATGAACCTGCCTTGAGTGCAATGATAGTTTAAATTTTTTATTCTTATGGAATTATTTGGGACAGTAGTTAAGATAAAAAAAATTTAATATTTCAATTTAATATTATAAATATTAATTATAATTTAACCTTATTCTTACATTAAAAGCTATGTTTAAATATTTTTTGAGTATAATTCGCGGATTTTTCTTCTATACTTAGGATGAAAACATTAACAGATTATGTCAAATAAGCTAGTGCAACTCTCTTTTTTAAGAGAAATTTGTCCGACATACTCGAAGCCAAACTAGCAAACTCTTGCTTGAAACAATAGCATTTAAGGATTACCTATGGTAACTATGAAAGACCTTTTAGAATGTGGTGTACACTTCGGACACCAAACTCGTCGTTGGAACCC
>JAYEGN010000206.1:0-30103 GCA_034659115.1 Campylobacterota bacterium | reverse complement strand
ATGAAATAGCAAAAAGCATTCTTCCACTCACTCTCAATTATGATACAATTTTAGATGCTTGTTTGAGACTCAAAAAAGTGGAAGGCTGGGAGTGAAACGGGTGGAAGAATAAAGTGAAATATGCACTCAATATGGCAAAAAACAATTAGAACAAATATCAAATAATTTGACAAAAGAGTTTGGTAAAGGTTTTGATATATCAAATTTAAGACGAATGAGAAAATTTTATATACTATTTCCAATTTGGGACTCGGTGAGTCTCGAATTGAGTTGGACGCATTATAGAAGACTTATAAGAATTGAAGGTCAAGAAGCTAGACAATGGTATATAAAAGAATCTATTGAAAATAATTGGAGTGCAAGAGCCTTAGATATGCATATAACGGAGTATCCGGACACCCATGTCATTTCAGTTCGGACAGTTTAAGAAGAGATATTTTCTGTAGCAGTATTTTAGCATAAAGTGTCCGAATGCTTTTTTAATATTCATCATTTTTGATGCTAGATTTGATTTTTCGCATGGATGGACCACTGAGTTCAACTCTATGAGATGAGTGAGTTATCCTGTCTAAGATTGCATCAGCTATAGTATTATTGTTGAGATAGTTATACCACTCACTGGAAGTTGCGAGGTAATAATTGTAGAGTTTAACTCAGTTCTATCTTCAATAATTTGCGCGAAGCCTGCCCTTGGGGTACAAATAAATTAGTAGCATCATCAGCTTGCATAGGTGCAACCCCGAAATCATCCAGTATGAGAAGCTTAAATCTTGAGTACTTTTTTAAAAGATTTGTATATGTCCCATCAAGTCTTGCAATCTTTATCTCTTCTAGCAGTGATGGAGTTCTTATATAGTAAACTCTATAGCCATCAAAAAAATACTATAATAAATAGCATTAAGATTTTTGTTCAATACTCCTAAGCGTATAACCGCTGTTAAAAGCAAATGTTAATCGCCTAAAAAAACAGCATAAAAGTAGATTCTCATCCACATTTCTAAGATTAAATGCACCAGCAGCTCATAGTAGATTAATCTCATCAACTTTAAAACATCATGGTTAATGTTATATTTATTCCATAGCATACTCTATGGAATAAGATTGTTTTAGTTAAATAATGCCTCTAGTGCATCAACACCATCTTTAGCTTCTTCTACTTCTCCATCTTCATTTGTAACTTGATCATTTTCAACAAGTTCAATATTGAGACCTGTTAGCATAGAAGCAAGGCGAATATTTATTCCGCTTTTACCGATAGCCTTTGATTTTTGATCAGCTGGAAGTGTAATGATAGCTTTTTGGACCTCCCCATCTTCATCTTTAATGAGCTCTACATGTGAGATTATTGCTGGAGACATAACTCTTGAGATAAAAAGTTCAGGGATTGTGGTATATTCCACGCAATCAATATTTTCTCCTATAAGTTCTGCGCTAACAGCATTGATACGCACACCTTTAACACCAACAGTAGCACCAACAGCATCTACCTGTGGGTGTGTACTAAGGAGTGCTATCTTAGCTCTTTCTCCAGGGATTCTAGCACTTCTCTCAATAACAACAGCACCATCAGCAATTTCAGGAACTTGTAGAGCCAATAACTCTTCTAAAAATTTTGGACTTGTTCTTGATAGCTCTATCTGTATGCCATTTTCTTTATCCATATTTACACGGCGAACTACAGCTTGTAAGTGATCACCTTTTACAAATACTTCACCTTTTATACGGCTTTTCATAGGTAATACAGCACGAACCTCATCAACTTCTATATAGGTAGAGTTATGAGAATCAACACTTGTTACTCTTCCTGTTACTAGTGTTCCGATTTTTGATTTGTATTTGTTAAACAGTTCATCTTCTACAAGTCTTTGTATGTGAAACTCTATCTCACGATGAAGTTGAGATGCCCCTGTTCTTCCATACTCTTCAAGACTATGTGGAATCTGTAGTTGATCTTCAAGTTCAACTTGATCATCATACTCTCTAGCATCGCTAATTGAGATATATGCAGGAGCAATCTCTTCATCTTGTAGTCTTTCATCATCATCTGCTACGACAGTAATAGTTTGAATAATATCTATGCTTTTTGTATCATCATTAATATTTGCCTCGAATGCAAAATTTCTATTGATAACTCGTTTGGCAGTTTGAACAAAAGCAGTTTTTAAAGCTTCTGTGACTTTTTCAGGTTGAAGCCCTTTTTCATGTGCAATGGCATCAACAATATCTAATATTTTTTCCATAATAAAATATCCTTTTTAAGGTAATCTCATAAAAAACAGTTGTTATAATTTGTGTGGGGATTTCTTATGAAGTGTAAAATTATAGCGAAACTAACTTTAATCAGACTTTTAGTAGGTTTTATATATAATGCAATACTTTTAGAATAAGGAAATATAATGGATTTAAAATTTGCTAGAACAGACATCGATATAAAGCCAAAGAAAGCTGATCTACAAAAGATAGAAGCTAGTGTTGAAAAAGAGGGAAATATGATTTTTTATTTTGATAGAGAAAACTCTCATAAAGATCTACTTTCTCTTCAAGATCACTTTGAAGAAAAAGGTAAAAGTTTTTATATGAGTGAGGTTAAATTTGGACTATCTGATAATGAGTACATGTACCAAGTGCATATCATAAACTAGAGATATTATAGTGAAAAAGCTCTTTATCGAAACACTTGGTTGCGCTATGAACTCTCGTGATAGTGAGCATATGATTGCACAGCTAAGAGAGAAGGAGGGTTATGAAACCGTAGCTGACTTTAAAGAAGCTGACCTTATTTTGATAAACACATGTTCAGTAAGGGAGAAGCCTGTTTCAAAACTTTTTTCTGAACTAGGTATTTTCAATAAAAAGAAAAAAGCAGATGCTAAGATAGGTGTTTGTGGTTGTACGGCTTCTCATCTAGGTGAAGAGATTATTAAGAGAGCACCCTATGTCAATTTTGTTTTAGGTGCTAGAAATGTATCTAAGATTAGTGAAGTTTTACATAAAGACAGAGCAGTAGAGATAGATATAAACTATGATGAGAGTGAGTTTGCTTTTGATGAGTTTAGAACATCTCCTTTTAAGGCTTTTATCAATATCTCCATGGGATGCGATAAGACATGCACATACTGCATAGTTCCAAAAACTCGTGGTGATGAGATTTCAATTCCCGATGAGCTTATTATCCGTGAGGCTACTAGGGCTATATCAGGCGGTGCAAAAGAGATATTTCTTCTTGGTCAAAATGTCAATAATTATGGTCGCCGTTTCTCCAGTAATCATGAGAAAGTAAACTTCACTCAGCTTTTAAGAAGATTAAGCAAGATAGAGGGCTTAGAGAGAATTCGTTTTACATCACCACACCCTTTTCATATGGATGATGAGTTTATAGAAGAGTTTGCTAAAAATCCAAAAATATGTAAATCGATGCACATGCCACTGCAAAGTGGCTCTAGTAAAGTTTTAAAAGATATGAAAAGAGGTTACTCAAAAGAGTGGTTTTTAAATCGTGTTGAAAAACTAAGAGCTGAATGTCCAGAGGTTAGTATATCTACAGATATTATTGTTGCTTTTCCAGGCGAAAGTGATGATGATTTTGAAGACACACTTGCTGTTATGCGTCAGGTTAGGTTTAATCAGATCTTTTCTTTTAAATATTCTCCTAGACCACAAACTGAAGCCCAATATTTTACAAACACAGTAGATGAGGGCGTAGCATCTAGTAGATTAACTATGCTTCAAAGCATACATACAGAGATATTAGATGAGATAAATGCGACATCATTAGGTAAGATTTATAAAGTTTACTTTGAAGATCTAATTCAAGACTACTTTGTGAGTGGAAGAAGTGATGACAATATTGTCATAAAAGTAAAGGGTTCAGATGAGTTGTTAGGAGAGTTTAGAGATGTGAAAATAACAGCCATTGGACGAACGATTTTAACAGGAGAGATTGTTGCTTAAAAAGTTTCTTCGTTTTATCGCTTTACTTTTTTTGCCTTTTATCGCTTCTATTCTCATTAGATTCTTGAATCTAACAAATAAAAGATATTTTCATACAGAAGATAAGATAAGTGGTGAGCCTACTATTTTTGCTTGTTGGCATGGTGAACTTTTGATGCTGCCTTATGCATATTTTCATTTTAGAAAAACTCCACATGCTAATGTTTTAATATCTCCACACTTTGATGGTCTTTTAATCTCAAAAACTATAAAACATTTTGGACTTGGGACTATTGCTGGGTCTTCAAATAAAAATGCAGCGAGAGTTTTGATACAGGCTATGAAAAGTTTAAAAGATGGCTATGACATAGGGATAACTCCAGATGGACCAAAAGGACCAAGGCATGAGGTCGCTGATGGCATAGTGGTGATGGCACAAAAAACAAAATCAAAAATAGTCATTATAAGAATAAGACCTACAAGGTTTTGGCAGTTAAATAGCTGGGATAAATTTATAATTCCAAAGCCTTTTGGCACTCTTAATTATTATGCAACAAGTCAGATAGATGTTAGTGATATGAAGTTAGAAGATGCAAAAAAGTTAATTACACAAAGGTTAAATGAAGATGAAATCTAAAATATTTATACCGGCTCTAGCATCACTTTTTTTGTTGATAATGGTTGGGTATTTCATAATGAATCCATCTTATGAAAAATCGATAAAAGCAAAGTTTTATTATGAAACAGGTGAGTATAAAATAGCATTAAGTTTAGCTCAAGAAGCATTTAATATGGATCTTTATAATCGTATGGCTGCAACAATAATGGCGCAATCTAAGGCATCTTTGAAGTATGTAGCATATAATGAAGATGCAAAAAAATATATGAAAGATATAGATACAATCGCAAAGCATGAAATTATCAGTAATGCAGATAGGGCTAAAATCAGAACCATGTGTGATATTATGATAAATTCATATGATAAACTAGCTCCTAGTGTTGTTATAGATACAAAACTTTTGCATGAAGCAAAACAATACCGTGATGATTTTGAGAAGCTCTTTGAAAAAGCTAATAGATAGTAAAAGAGTAGATTTTCTACAGTTTTTAGAAAATATTAGAGCTTACTCTGATCTTACAATCAGGAGTTATGCTAAGGATATAAAAGAAGCTTTGGAGTTTGTCGAAATAGTAGAGCATGATGATCTTACAACTGTCAATCTTATGCCATATCGTGTAAAGATTGCAGGTTTAAATCCAAAAACAATTAGTAAAAAACTAAGCGCTATAAGAACTTTTGCGAAATATTTAAATGATAATGGAATGAAGGTTGTGCTAGAAGCAGACCAGAGTGTAAAGACAGCTAAAACTCTTCCTAAGCCTATATCTCACAAATATATTATTCAAGCTTTGGAAAGTGCTGATTCTTATGAAAAACTTGTAGTGTTGATGCTTTATTCTCTAGGTATAAGAATTTCAGAGCTTTCATCATTAAAATTGAGTGATATATCTGATGAATGGGTAAGAGTTTTGGGCAAGGGTTCCAAAGACAGAGATATACCACTTTTGAACTCAACTAAAGTGTTAATAGATGACTATTTGTCTAAAAATTATCCAAAAGTTTTTCTTTTTGAGTCAAATGATGAAAGATTAAGCGAAAACAGTCTAAGATATACGGTTAATAAAGTCTTTAAGAGGGTTGGATTAAAAGTCACTCCTCATCAACTGCGTCACTCTTATGCAACAGCATTGCTCAACGCTAATGCTCCCATAGTTGATGTTAGCGAGCTATTAGGTCATTCTAGTATGGCAACGACACAGATATATACAAAACTAGGGAGTGCTTTGAAACAGCAAAACTATAACAAAGCACATCCACTTTGCGGAGATAAATAGTGTTAGGTAAATTTTTTGAACTCTTATATCATAAAATATTTATCAATATTGTTGTTGAAAGAAACCAGACAGTTGTATATGTAGAGGTGCGTGATAAAAATGGTATGATCAACAACGATAGTAAGCATTTTCAAACAACATCACTAGATAACAAAATAATTGCATATATAAATCTTTTTGTTACCCAATCACCATACCACTATATCTCTATGTTGGACACTTCAGATATACAAGGAGCAATTCCTAGCTGTTCTAAAAAAGATATAGCAACTTTTTGTGATATAGAATCTTCTAAATATATGTGCTATAACAAGAGTTGGGCATATTATAGCTCAAAGCAAAATCTGAATTTTTTAAAACAAAACTATTCAAAGGTTGGATTAGATTTTATCTTTTCACCCTTTTTAATTTTAGTGAATTTTTTTAAAGATAAAATATCTAATCCCAACACACTTTATATTCTTGTAGAAGATAATAATATTACTATATCTGTTTTTAATGAGTCTGAGTTACTTTATGGTGATCATATAGATATTTTAGCCAACAATGAAGGTGATGAGCTTTTAATGGATGAAGTCGCAGATGAAGATTTAGAACTTGATTTAGATAGCAGTATAGACCTAGATGATATAGATGCTATGGATGATATAGATGGAATTGATGATTTTGGAGATATTGAAGATTTGGATACTCTTGATGAGATTGATGAATTTGCAGAATCAGAAACACTAGAGGATGAAAATAGATCCTCCCAAGATAATCTAGGCGAGTTAAATGATGATTATAAAAGGTTTTCTCTAATACAAAATTCTGTAGATTATTTTTATAAAGATGCAAGGTATAAGAGTGAGTTTGTTCAAAGTGTTTTTATTGCAGATGCTATCGGGGTGAGTGGGGATCTTAAAAGATATCTTGAAGAAGAGATGTTTGTAAGTGTCTTCGTTAGACAGTTGGATTTAGCTGCTGAGCTTTGTGAGATAGCTAAGATGGAGTTAGCATGAAATATAGCTATATAAAAGCACGAAAAAAGAGTCCGATCTCCTCAGAATTACAGCTGCTGTTTAGTTTTTTTAGTATCACAATTTTAATGCTTTTACTTACCTACCTGTTTTTAATTTTTAAGGATTATAGATTTTCTCAAGAATCCAAAGAGATACTTCTTAAAATAGAACAATTAAACAAAGATTCAAACAAGATGAAAGAACAGATTACATTTATAGAAAAAGAGATAGCTTTAAATGAAAAAATAACTACCACAAATACAGTACTAAAAGATTCTATAGCCAATCTGTTTGATTTGGTTCCACAAAGAATCACATTGTCTCAGGCTACTTTACTTGAAAATGGATTGATTCTTTACGGTATAACACCCAATAAAGATCTATATAATTTTATGCTTCAAGCACCTCTTCGTTCTATTTTTCAAAAAACATATAGTAGTTTTTATCCAGCTGAAAATGGATGGTTGAATTTTGTTTCAACTAACTATGTTGATGAAGATGAATTTGATACAAAAGTTGTGGAGATAGATGATGAAGATTAGTATCTCAAGGCAAACTATATATTTACTGTTTTTATCTATAGTTTTACTTATATTTGTTTTGTTATTCTCATTTCTTCTTTTGATTCCAGAAGGAAAAGAGTATAGAAAGCAAAGAGCAACACTCAAAACAGATAGAGCTCAGCATAGAATGTATCAAAACTTTAGTGATACAACATCTCAAACATTGGAACAGCTCCAATCTGAAAATAGACATACTATAACAGCTTTTGAGAGATCATTTAACGCTAAAAGATTTGAGAAAATAAATAGTACCTATTTTAGTTCATTAAAACTCTCTGCACCAATACAGACTAAGAGCGACGATGAGTTTTTAGTATATGAAGTAAATACGACATCAGCTATAAACACACCACAAAATTTTTATGATTTTTTAGATGCTGTAAATAAGAGTGATTGGATAATAGGAATCAACTTTCCAATAAATTTTAAAAGAGATGCGGAGATAATTCGTTCATCGTTTACGATGAAGGTCTATGGTACAAAAAAAACAGTACAAAAATAGTTAAATGCCTCTTTGTCTATATATAGATATGGACGAAGTTTTGGTTCAATCTTTAGAGTTCTGCACTTTTCTTTAAATGCATGAGGCATTATGAAATCACTCCTATTCTTAGTATATGGAACAATAAAGATGAGGTTTCTATCTTGATTAATGATGAACTTTCTTCCAGCAACAATGGTTTTTTCATTTTTGAGCAGTTCTCTCTCTTTTGCACTCAACATGTAGCCTTGAGATTTTAAGATTTTATCTATTGTAAATATATCTATTCTTGAGTTTTGAGAACTCTTAAAATATGTGAAACCGTTAATACTTTTTATCTCTACATGTGGTGTTAAAATTTCTCTATCTATATCTATATACTCAAAACTTTTTTTAATTCCACTCCTGTATTTATGTAAAAGAGGGTTGGTATGCTTGTGTCTAAATGAGTTTCTTTGTATGTTTTCATCTAGGTTTGTCTCATCTTCAAAATATTTAATATTATGGGTGTTTAAAAAACAGAGCAACTCTTGCTTATCTACATGTAACAAAGGACGAACTATGTTGTAACCCTCTCTTGCTTCAAAATCTTGCATGCCGGCTATCTCAATACAGCCGGCACCTTTACAAAACTGCATGAGCATCCATTCAAATCTATCACCAAGATGATGAGCTGTTAGTAGGTTTTCATATCTATAAGTAGATATAAGTTCTTCAAAAAATTTATACCGTATTTTTCTAGCATTTGATTCAAAGTTATTACTGATTTTAGGAGCATTAAAAACTCTACAAACTGAAATAAGATCTTCACATGTAAGGCTTTTTGCATATGCAACCTCTTGTAAGCTTTGCTTTCTGATACCATAGTTTACAATCGCAATATCAAAAATAATATTGTGTTGTTTGAGTAAAAAAAGTAGAGCAGTGGAATCTACACCAGCAGAAAATGCCAGTAAGTTCTTCTTTCCTCTAAGTTGAGCAAGAGTTTTTTCTTTAAGCATTATCAACAGTAGCAGTTAAAATAGTTCCGACCCTGTCTGTTACTTTTGCTCTATATATTTTACAAAATTCTAACTCTTCATCTACCAATCTATCATTAACATAAATTTCACCATCAATCTCAGGTGCCCATATTGTTTCTCTTGCGCTTAAGAGATATTCATGTTCTTCGCTTTGAGTATCAATGATTAATTCAATCGTATGACCAATTTTATTTGAAAGAGAATTTTGGGTACATGTAGAGGCGATATCTCCAAGTATTTGAGCTCTTGAAGCTATAACTTCATCTGCTATTTTAAGATCCATATCATATGCTGGAGTCGTTTCTTCATCCGAGTATGAGAATACATTGATTCTGTCAAAACCAAATGAAGATGCAAATGCACACATCTCATCAAACATCTCATCTGTTTCATTTGGATGCCCTACAATAAAACTTGTACGAACAAAAGAGTTAGGTAAAGCTCTCATATAGTCCAGTAGTCCTATCGTTTTATCTTTGCCAAAACCTCGTTTCATCATACGAAGCATCTCATCATTGATATGCTGAATAGGCATATCAAAATAGTTATGAAATATTTTGCTTTTTGCGATATTTTTCAGGAGTGCTATAGTGGTGGTAGAGGGATACAGATACAGAATTCTTGCAGATTTTACACCATCGATAAGCTCTATTCTTTGTATCAAAAGACCTAACCCATCTTTTATGTTTTCATCACGAAGGTAGGAGCTAGAATCTTGTGAAACAAAACTAAAATCAAAATACCCTTTAGCAACAAGTCCCTCCACTTCTTTAGCGATAGAGTCTAAGCTACGAGAGTTTAACCTGCCTTTGAATGATGGAATAGCACAGAAGCTACATGTTTGATTGCATCCCTCTGAAAGTTTTATGTAGGTATGGTATGAGGAACCAGTTACAACACGCTCTGCACCATCAATTAAAAATACTTCTTCGCTAAAACGGCTTTTCTTTTCCTTTAACAGTTCATCAATATGGTCATAATCACCAACCCCAGTAAAGATATCAACTTCAGGAATTTGGATAGCTAGATCATCTTTATATCTTTCGCTAAGACATCCAGCCATTACTAAAACTGAGTCCTCTTTTCTAGCTTCATGAAGACTAAGAACTGTATTTATGGACTCCTCTTTTGCAGCATCTATAAAGCCACATGTATTTACAATGATAACATCTGCTTCATCTTGGGAATCCGTTAGTTCAAAGTTTTGAAGTTTTCCCATCATAACTTCTGTATCGACAAGATTTTTTGTACAGCCTAGAGAGACTATGTGTAGTTTGTTGCTCATTATTACCACTTTAAATATTTTTTTGTATTATACAGTATAATTTCTTTATGAAAATATATGATGTAATTATACTTGGTGCAGGTGCAAGTGGTTTAATGTGTGCTTCCTATTTAAGCCGACGATTAGATGTGGTAATTGTTGAGGTAAACTCAAAAGTAGCGAAAAAAATAAAAATCTCTGGCGGTGGTAAGTGCAACATCACTAATGTGAGCGTATCACCTGATAATTTTGATGGAGATCTGAAGCTAATCACTAGTGTCTTAGAAGATTTTTCACAAAAAGATCTATTAGAGTTTTTAAAAAAAAATGGTGTTATCCCAGTAATAAGAAAAAACCGTTACTATTTTTGTAAGAATTCATCAGATGAAATTATCGATGTTTTAAAAAAATTATCTGCAAGATGTAAACTATTTTTAAATTCTGAGGTCATAGAGGTTAAAAAAATAGATGATATTTTTGAGGTTCAAACACAAAAATCTCTTTTAAAGAGTAAAAAACTTGTTATTGCAACAGGTGGAAAAAGTTTTAAAACTCTTGGTGCTAGTGAGGTAGGTTTAGATATTGCAAGGAGTTTTCATCTTAAAACAAGAGAGTTTGCTCCGGCTCTTGTAGGTTTAACTTTGCAAAAAGAGCAATTTTGGATGAAAGAGTTGAGTGGACTTAGTTGTTATGTTGAGATAAAAATTGATGATAAGGTTTTAAATGAAGACCTTTTATTTGCACATAAGGGAATAAGTGGACCAGTTACCTTGTCTACATCTTTGTATTGGAAAAAAGGAAATATCTCTATAAATTTTTTGCCAAATAAAGATATATTAGATTTAATCAAAGGCAGTAAAAGAAAAGTAAGTTCTGTTATGCCATTGCCAAAAAGGTTATCTGTAGCTCTCTTACAAGCTATAGGCATAGAAGATATAATATGTAAAAAATTAAACAATGAGATGAAGGACAAGCTTTTAAATATACATAATTATACCTTTGCACCAGCTGGTAATTTTGGTTTCACAAAGGCAGAAGTGAGTCGAGGCGGTGTTTGTAGTGAAAATTTATATTTTGATTCTTTGGAGGCAAAAGAGTGTGAAAATCTCTATTTTATAGGTGAAGTTGTTGATGTTACGGGAGAGCTTGGTGGATATAATTTTCAGTGGGCTTTTAGTAGTGGCGTTGTTTGTGCAAATAATATTAACAACAGGATTTCCATTGAGGTGTAGGCTAAAACAGGGTAAATTAAGAACTTTTATCACTCCAAATTTGATTAGAAGTTTAGTTTATCTGCAGGTCTATTAATTATTTTAAACATATGTCGATATGTAGGCACATTGGGCATATAGCTTTAATTTTAGTTTAACTTATTCTATGATAAAATTAAAGTATTTCTGAAGCAAATTTTAAAGAAAGAAAGGTTTTACGATGAATATATTTAAAAGATTAATAATTTTTATTTTAGCATTAGCGATGCTATTTAGTTTTAGTGGGTGTCAAGGTAACAATAGTGAAGTTATTATTGATATACCAGAGCCAGAACCTCCTGTAATCGATGTGAATGTTACTATCTTGCTTCCTGTAACTACTTACGAGGTTACATCCAACGAAGAGAGAGTTATTGTTGAAGTAAAAGCGGTAGATAAAAATAACAATCCGTACTCCACTGGCAATGTGCATATTGTGTATCCTCAAGATGTCGTAGAAAATAGAGATGTAGGCTTGTTTGATGAGTCTATAGTAGCTATGAATGAGAGTGGTATAGCAAGCTTTTTTTATACGGCACCAAAAAATCTAGAAGAGGATATCTCAAATATCAATTTTGAGTTTTACCATGAAGAAGCGGTGGATGTGAAGTTGCAATATATAATCACAATAAATCCTTCTGAAGATCAAAAGATACTCAATAACTTTACCTTAAATAGTGACATAGAAAATGATGTAAATATGGGTCTTGATGCTGATAAACAGGTAGCTTTTTTTGTTAAAAATGATAAAAGTGAGTTAGTTATAGATTCTAATGTCATATGGATTAGGATAAGCTCTATGAATCCTAGCTTAGCTACTCTTGAAGATATTTTTGGAAATACTGGTGATAGTTTAACTCTGTATGCAAAAAATAGTGTTTCTTTAAATGTAAAATCAAATACTAAATCAGGGTTGGTTCCATTGAAAGTCGAAGCAAGGTTTAGAGATGCAAACGATAATCTACTCGATCTAGTTGAAATATTTAATATTATAGTCTTATCTGGACCACCAAGTGCTATGAGCCTTTCATATGCAGGTACTGTTCATGAAGAGGAACACAAAGATAGAGCAAAGTTTGTAGAAAGATGGGTTCTAACGGTTACAGATAAATATAATAATCTTGTAAATACAAATCCAGCAGTATCTATGGGAATGATAGCAGGTTTTGCAAATGATAGTTCTGGATTTACTGCAAACGACTCTAATTATCTGTTTTACTCTCCTGATACAACGGCTAGTGGAACCTTAAATAAATATTCTGATAGCTTTAGAGCTCCTCAAGATGTTTTTGATGATGTTGATATCGATAATGATCTGCTTGTTACTTTTGGTAAAGATTATACATATAATGCCTCAGGTAAGTGGGATATAGATGCAAAATCATCAAGTGTATTGAGTCTAAGTGATGACTACACTAGTACAACAACAAGTGGTTTAGGATTTGCTGTTGGGCATAATCATAGAGGTGTTACCTGTTCTGATGATGGCTCTAGTGTAGTTGCCAATGTTTATCCTGATGATGGAAACTATACTATAGATGAAACAGGAACTGCAATTATAAATGTAGAGTATGATTACTATCTGACTGGTAAAAGTACAGTTTTATGGGTAAATCTTGTAGGAAGGGATTACGCAACAGATACAACTATAAGAATTGGTGAAGCGAAAAAAGTAAATCTTAGAGGTAAAGGCTTGGATGGAGAATCATACGCATTCTCAAAAGGTTTTAATGGCACTGTAAGATTAAATGTATCAGTTTCTGATACAGTCGAGTGGTATTATAATTCAAACTTTGGTTATCAAGTTACAGTTACAGGAGAGGATACTAATTGGTCAATTCTTGGAGACTCTAATGGTAGAACAACAAGTTGTTATAATTCTGGGGTAGGTTATGTTGATATTAACATAACTGCAGCTGAGTCTGGTACTGTATCGTTAACGAATGTACTGCCAAGTCATGAATTTTAAATAAAAAAGGAAATGTATGAAAAATAAATTAAATAAAATAATAGTGTCAGCACTTTTTGTTGCTAGCTCACTTGTAGCTCAATCAACAGATGCATCGTTTTATAACAGTGGGTATTCTCTTGTAGCTATTGAAGGTGGATATAGTAGTTTAGATGTAGAAAAAAGTGGAGTTGCGATACCAACAACAATACAGAAGTATGACATGTATAGTGGCGGACTTAAGATAGGTGCTCAAGGGGAGAATTATAGACTCTTTTTGAGTGCTAGATATTATGGTGCTGATGATTTTGATTATGCAGCAACATATGGTGTTGAAGCTCAGTATCTGTTTAACTTTTCACAGCTTGCAAACTTTTATATAGGTGTAAATGGGGGTATAATAAGTATGCGCTATCTTCCAGACTCTTATGGTGCTGTTACTCGTACTTTAAATGATCCATATATAGGGGGTGATCTTGGCTTTAACATACATCTTGGGGAATCTGTAGATTTAGAACTTGGAACAAGATTTTTATCTCTTAGTGCATCGAATTCACAAACAGATAGACCAACATATGTTTTTGATAATATGATTACAGCCTATGCGAGTGTTATCTTTAAATTTAAGATGGACTAATCATTGAGATATATTTTATTGATATTTATCTTTATCTTGGTTGCTGATGCAGATAAAGTTAAGCAAAAAACACTAGCATGTCCTAGTGTTTTTCTGCTACAAAAAGCACCAATAGATAATGCTAGTAATTTTTTGGATTTAAGCATGTACTCTATAGCTAATGGTTGTATTATTTTAGGTAAAAAAGATAACATTGAGTCTATAGGTTATGATCCTAGAAATTCAAAAGAGATATATCAGAAGATTATATATAAAAAAACAGGTGTATATCTTTATCTGCTTCGCTCAACAATCCAGATAGAACAAGATGGTAAAAAAAGCTCATATAGGTTTTAGTGGTGACCACGCCCAGACTTGAACTGGGGACTTCTACCATGTCAAGGTAACACTCTACCACTGAGTTACGCGGTCATACAATAGGGTAATTTTATCTAAAAAATCTTAAGGGAACCTCTAAGCAATTTTTTATCAATTTCCTCTCTATCTTTATCCTTATTTTATGTTTATTGATTGTATAATTATATATAAAAAAATATGCCAGAAGGTTAGCTATATGAATTTAACTGAATTACAAAAGTTAGGGTTAGATAATATTGGAAAAGTCTATCATAATTTAAGTTATGATGAGTTGATTAAACATGAACTTGATAATAACGAATGTGCCCTTACAAAAAAAGGTGCAACTGCTGTCGATACAGGTATATTCACGGGACGAAGTCCTAAGGATAAGTATTTTGTAGATTGTGACCCATCAAATAAATATATCGCTTGGGGTGATGTAAATCAAAAAGTGAGTGCAGATATATTTGCTGAACTTTTGGTTGTTGCTCAAGAACAGCTCTCGGGAAAAGATCTTTATGTTACAGATGTTTTTTGTGGTTCATCTGCTGCTTCAAAAAGATCAGTTCGTTTTGTTTCAGAGATAGCATGGCAATCACATTTTGTGAAAAATATGTTTATCCGTCCAACTAAATCAGAACTAGAAGTTTTCAAACCTGATTTTACTGTTTTAAATGCTTGTAAAGCTGTCAATGATAAATGGAAAGAGCATGGTATGAACTCGGAAGTTTTTGTACTTTTTGATATTGAGAACAATATAGCTATTATAGGTGGAACTTGGTATGGTGGTGAGATGAAAAAAGGAATTTTTTCAATGATGAACTACTGGTTACCACTAGAGGGTAAACTTTCTATGCACTGTTCTGCTAATGTTGGAGAAAAAGGTGATACTGCACTTTTCTTTGGTTTAAGCGGAACTGGCAAAACAACTCTTTCGACTGATCCACATCGTGCTTTAATAGGTGACGATGAACATGGTTGGGATAACTATGGCGTGTTTAACTTTGAGGGTGGATGCTACGCAAAAGTTATCAACCTAGATGGTAAAAGTGAGCCAGAGATCTACAACGCTATTCGCACAGATGCACTTTTAGAAAATGTTGTGATGTATGGAGAGGGTGAAGTAGATTATGAAGATGGCTCTAAAACAGAAAACACTCGTGTTTCTTACCCGATAGAGCATATTGAAAATCATAAGCAAGATTTGATGGCTGGACATCCTCAGAATATCATCTTTTTAACTGCTGATGCTTTTGGTGTTTTACCTCCAGTTTCAAAACTTACGAATGAGCAAGCTATGTACTACTTCTTAAGTGGCTATACCGCTAAGGTTGCTGGAACTGAACGAGGTATTACTGAGCCAGTTGCAACTTTTTCAGCTTGTTTTGGTGAAGCTTTCTTGCCGCTGCATCCAACTGTTTATGCTAAGCTTCTTGGTGAAAAAATAGATAAACATGGTGTAAATGTTTATCTCGTCAATACTGGATGGACCGGTGGTGGCTATGGTGTTGGTAAAAGAATGAGTATCAAAAATACTCGTGCTTGTATCAATGCTATTTTAGATGGAACTATTCAAGATAGTGAGTTTGATACTACAAAAACATTTAGATTGCATGTGCCAAAAACTCTTGGGGATATTAAACCAGAGATTTTAAACCCTCGTAATGCTTGGGAGGATAAAGTAGATTTTGATAAAACTAGAGATGCTTTAGCGGAGATGTTTATTGAAAATTATAAAAAATATCAAGATGGGGAACATACTGATTATGCTCCATATGGTCCTATTGTTGGAAGCTAATAGCTTCTAACAATAAATTATTTAACTTTTTTCTTCGTAGCTTTCTTTATAAATAGCCATAAACTACTACCGAGTACAACTAAAATAATAGGTGCTATCCAAGGCTTATTGCCAATGATATCAGCCAACTCTACTAAAAAACTTCCAGAGTAGTAGCTTCCTAAACCAAATGCCAATGCCCATACAGCAGAACTAGCTATGTTTAAAACAGCAAATTTTTTGAAATCGTACTTTGTCAGACCAATGGCAATAGGAATCAATGTTTTAACACCATATACAAATTTTTGCAAAAGAATTATCCAAGAGCCATACTTTTTCATCATTACATGTGAGAGAGCTAGTTTTCTTCTATGTTTACGAAGCCCCTCCATCATCATACTTTTTTGGTGTCTTGCCATATAGAAGAGCATAGTATCACCGAGGGCATTTGCAATAAATGCTATTGTTATAGATAGGCTTAGATCCATGTCCCCCATAAATGATAAAACACCGGCACCAACAAGTGCCATAAAGCCACCACCTAAAGAGTAGAGGAATAATCCTATATAACCATAAGTTGCTAAATTACCAAAAGTATCTTCCATCGCGTTATAATCTCCATTATTCCGTATTTGGCACGGAATCTATTTTATAATTTCTTAATCTTCATTATCTCATCACGCAGTCTTGCTGCTTCTTCAAAGTTTAACTCTTTTGCTGCTTGTTTCATCTTCAGACTAAGTTCTTTAGTTATCGCTTTTCTTTCTGATGCCGGTATTTTATCCATTTTTTTATGTTTTTGGTAAATATCGCCATATTCTTCAAGTTTTAGGTTTTCATCTAACTTTCTGATAGTTGTTGTTGGTGTTATGTTATGCTTTATGTTATGAGTTTCTTGGATTTCTCTTCTTGAGTTTGTAGTGTCTATCGCTTTTTGTATAGATTTTGTAATTTTATTAGCATATAAAATAACTCTACCATTTACATTTCTCGCACCTCGCCCTATAGTTTGGATGAGTGCAGTTTCACTTCTTAAAAATCCCTCTTTATCTGCATCTAGTATCGCCACTAAACTAACCTCAGGCAGGTCTAGTCCCTCGCGAAGAAGATTTATTCCTATGAGAACATCAAACTCTCCGACTCTTAAAGCTCTTATGATTTGATTTCTCTCAATGGTATCTATATCAGAGTGCATATACTGAACTTTTATACCTAGATCTGCTAAATATTTTGTAAGTGCTTCTGCCATTTTTTTGGTCAGAACAGTTATGAGAGTTCTTTCGCCTTTTGCAGTTATGCCTTTTATCTCATCATGTATATCTTCTACTTGATTATCTGTCGTTTTTATCTCTAAGATGGGGTCAAGTAATCCTGTTGGTCGGATGATTTGCTTTGCTGTAACACTTGACATCTCTAGCTCATATTCTGCTGGGGTTGCTGAAACAAAAAGATAGTGAGGAGCCTTGTTTATATACTCATCTGCCATAAGAGGGCGATTATCAAGAGCTGATGGGAGTCTAAAGCCATAATCAACTAAAACCTCTTTTCTTGCTCTATCGCCTGCGTACATCCCGCGATACTGAGGAAGTGATACATGTGACTCATCTACTATAACTAGATAGTCTTGATTTCGTTGAGCAAAATAATCAAGCAGAGTGAAAGGAGCTTCTCCTGGTTTTTTATTTGTTAAAAGTCGAGAATAGTTTTCAACTCCTTTACACATTCCCGTAGTTTGTAGCATCTCTAGGTCAAATTCAACCCTTTGTTTAAGTCGCTGATACTCTAAAAGTTTTCCCTCTTTAGTAAAGTAAGAAAGTCTATCATCAAGTTCTTCTTCTATGCGTTTTATCGCAACTGCCATTTTCTCTTGGCTAACACTAAACTGTGAACAAGCATATATGGTAAACTTTTTATGTTCTTCTAGTTTTTTGTTGTCAATAACTTCAAAAGTATATATAGCTTCTATCTCATCCCCAAAAAATTCTATGCGAATAGCTTCTTGTTCAAAATATGGTGGATAAATATCTAAACTCTCACCATTGACTCTTATATGTCCACTGTCAAAATAACTATCATTTCGAGAGTAGCCCATTTCTACAAGTCTAAGTAGAAGTTTTTTTTGATTTATCTCATCTCCAACTTCTAAAGCTTGAACCATATTTAGATATTCTTCAGGGTCACCAAGTCCATAATTCGCAGATACTGAAGCTATAACGATAACATCATCATAGGAGAGAAGATTAGCAGTAGAAGATAACCTCATTCGCTCTAGTTCATCATTTATAGCACTATCTTTTTCTATAAAAAGATCTTGACGAGGTATATAAGCTTCGGGTTGGTAGTAATCATAATAGGATACAAAATACTCTACATGTGCATTAGGAAAAAACTGACGAAACTCAGAGTAGAGTTGAGCTGCTAAAGTCTTGTTGTGAGTCATGATAATAGTAGGCATCTTCACATTCTCTATAATACGCGCCATAGTGTGTGTTTTGCCACTTCCTGTAACACCCTCAAGTGTTTGGTAACGATTACCTTTTAGTATACTGTTTGTTAGTGCTTCTATAGCTTTTGGCTGATCGCCAGCTGGTTGATATGGGGATTTTACTTTAAATTCTGGATTTTTTTTCATTGATGAAATTATAGCTAAATTGCTTAAATGCTAAAGAATTTGAGTGGTTTTGAGAGATCTGGTTGTAAAATTGCTTTATGTAAATGTTGAAGAACGCAAACCAAAAGAGTAGAGTTTGGAAATATTAATGTATAATTTCATTTAAAATAAAAACAGCTTGTTCTTGAAGGTAAAAAATGATTAAATTAAAAAAATGGATATATTTAGCGATAGTTCTTGTCCTATTTTATTATATATTTATCGCTAACATCTTGATAACACTCTCTGTTATCCTTTTTCTATATATTGTATTTAGATTGTATAAGGTTTATGCAAAAAATAAACTAAGAAAGATATCAAGTTCTAAAGAGTTGTTTCGAGAGAGTGAGCTAGGACTCTTTGTTGCACTTGTTGCCAAAGTTGCTAAAGCAGATGGTAGAGTCGATGAGTTAGAAGCGCAACTGATTGGAATTATGTTTGATGATATCTCTGGAATTTTCCCAGATAAAGAGAAGACACGAGCTATTTTAAAAGAGATTTTCAATGAAGAAAAAGAGAAGAATGATGATACAAAAGAGGTAGCACAATCTTTAAATAAACTACTTGGCCGTAGTATATTAAAACGAAAACAGTTTGTAGAGTTTTTAATTCAACTTGCTTTTGTTGATAGTGGAATTGGTCCAGATGAAGATAAGGTTTTGCGAGAGATTGTGCATGAACTAAACATTACGCCTCAAGAGTATAGTTCCATAGTTGAAAAATTTGAAAATATGCTCAAAAACAGACAACAAACGATGAGTTTTGAAGAAGCTTGCAGGGTTTTAGGTGTGAATGAAGCTGATGATATGAATGCAATCAAAAAAACTTATAGAAAACTTGTACGAAAATATCATCCTGATATTATAAAATCACAAGATAAGGATGAGGCTTATATAGAAGAAGCAACCGCTAAAACCCAAGAGATTAATCAGGCATATGAGATTATTAAAGAGAGTAAAAAATGATTAATGTTTGCTTTTAATCATATACAGAATCTATGTTGAAATCATCTACTGGAATTTCTGGTACAGAGTCTAAGGAATCTTTATTTACTTCTGCACCTTTGAAGTCATACTCTTTTCCTGAATAAAAAGTTTGCTCTTTAGAATATTTTTTTTCTTTTTCCATCTCTATCTGAATCTGTTTATCGATTCTACTTTTTCTTTGCGTGTCATTTTCTTTTGCATTGTTTGAAGCTAACAATAGTGTATTGAGTAAAATTACAAGCGTAAGTATTTTTTTCATAATATATTTCCTTCTTTGTTAAGAGCAGTATTATATCAAAATATAATAATAAATATAATAATATTTAAAATTCAGTACATTTTTAATATATTTGGGCATCATTTTTATCAAGCCACATGTCAAAAAGTTTAGCATTTTGTTTGTGGTCTATCTGTCTTAATAGGGTGTCTTTCTGATCGCTATTTAACATCTTATAGAAACGATTGTCATCAAAGCCACCCCTAGCGGCATCATTTTTTGTAGCACCATAATAAACTGTTTTTATTCTAGCCCAAAAAATAGCACCTAAACACATGGGGCATGGTTGACATGTGGTATAGAGCGTGCATTGAGATAGATCAAAGGTATTTAGTATTTTTGATGCTTTTCTTATAGCAATAATCTCTGCGTGAGCTGTTGGATCTTTTGTTTTTAACACCTGATTATGAGTAGAGGTAACTATCTTATTATCTTTAACAATTGCAGCACCAAAAGGTCCACCATCATTAGCAAGCATACCATCTACAGCCTCGCTATAAGCTATCTTCATCCATCTGTTCATCTGTTTACCTCACATAATGCAAATATTGTAATCATGATCCCAAATAATTCCATAAGAATAAAAAATTTAAACTATCATTGCACTCAAGGCAGGTTCATTAAAAATTTACACCACCAATAAGGTGGCTTAAAATTTTTACTAAACATCCCTTAAGCACAAGCATAGATAAATTTTATAAATCCTTATGGAATTATTTGGGATGATATTATAAGTTTGATTATACCATTGTATATGATATATTATCTTTTATATAGGTAAAGTGTGCATCATATTTTATATATGGTTTTGTTTATCAAGTTTTTATTTACTACACTTGGATATACTTCCATCGATTTATAGCCCTAGAGGCTGTATTTCAATAAGGAAAATCGATGACTAAAGAGTATATATTTACTAGTGAGTCTGTAACAGAAGGGCACCCTGATAAGATGGCAGATCAAATCAGTGATGCAATTTTGGATTATATTATTGAACATGATACTGATGCACGCGTTGCATGTGAGACACTAGTATCAAATGGTTTTTGTGTAATTGCAGGTGAATTGAAAACAACGGCTTACGCCCCTATGCAAGAGATTGCTAGAAAAGTTATCCAAGAGATTGGGTATACAGATGCAAACTATGGTTTTGATTATAGAGCAGCAGCAGTTTTAAATGGAATAGGTGAACAATCTCCTGATATTAATCAAGGTGTTGACCAAGCAGATGGAGAGATTGGAGCAGGTGATCAAGGCTTAATGTTTGGTTATGCTTGTCGTGAAACAGATGTGCTAATGCCTCTCCCAATTCATTTAGCGCATAGATTAACTCAAAAATTAGCAGAAGTAAGAAAAGAGGGAGTAGTTCCATATTTACGCCCAGATGGTAAAGCACAAATAAGTGTTAGATATGTAGATGATATGCCTGTTGCTATTGAGACAGTTGTGATATCTACTCAACATGCCCCAGATGTTTCTCAAGAACAGATTCATAAAGATATGGTAAATGAAGTGATTAAAGCAGTTATTCCTGCTGATATGATGGATGAAAATACTATTTTACATATCAATCCAACTGGTAAATTTGTAATTGGTGGACCACAAGGTGATGCTGGGCTTACAGGCAGAAAAATTATAGTAGACACATATGGTGGAAGTTGTCCACATGGTGGTGGAGCTTTTTCTGGTAAAGATCCTACTAAGGTAGATAGAAGTGCTGCATATGCTGCTAGATGGGTAGCAAAAAATTTAGTAGCTTCAGGTGCATGCGATAGAGCAACCATTCAAGTTGCTTATGCTATAGGAGTAGTGCAACCAGTTTCAATTATGGTAGATACTCATGGTACAGGAAAAGTGACAGAAGAAAAAATAGAAGAGTGTGTAAAAGAACTTTTTGATCTTTCTCCAAAAGGAATCATTGACGCACTTAATCTTCTACGCCCTATCTATAGAAAAACAGCTTCATATGGTCATTTTGGAAGAGAAGAAGATGGCTTCACATGGGAAGAAACAAACAGAGTTGAAGAGATTAAAAAGTATTTAGGGATTAAGTTATAGATTTTAGCTTTCTTTAAAAATCTTGTGATAAACTTACTCCGAAAATTAATTTTAGGAGAAATTTATGTCAGTAATTATTAATGATACTTGTATCAATTGTGGTGCATGTATAGATGAGTGTCCAGTAGAAGCGATCGTCGATGAGGACGATAATCCACAGGATGAAGATATATACTATGTATATGCTGATAAATGTGTTGAGTGTGTAGGTCATCATGATGAGCCAGCATGTGCTACTGCATGTCCTACTGAGGGATGTATTACTTGGGATGCAATTGGTGAGAGTCCAGAGCATCGTGAAGATATTACTGATGAGCAGCGTGCTAATAAAGAGAACATTGTAGACTAGTTCTTTTTTATGATTATAAAGTGCATAGAATGCACTTTATAATCACCTTTTCTTTCACAAATCTTTCAATTTAAACTTAATCACATATATTTTTCGCTATAATTCCACACTAATTTTATATACATATAGGAGATTTGATGGAGCGTACACTATCAATTATAAAACCAGATGCAGTTGCTAAAGGTGTAATAGGAAAAATTTTAGATCGTTTTGAGAGTAATGGACTTAAAGTTGCAGCAACAAGAAAGATTCAACTTTCTCGATTAGATGCAGAGGCATTTTATGCTGTTCATGCAGAAAGACCTTTTTTCAATGACTTAGTTGATTTTATGATCAGTGGTCCAGTAGTAGTTTCAGTTTTAGAAGGTGAAAATGCTATGCAAGTAAATCGTGATCTTATGGGTGCAACTAATCCAAAAGAAGCTGAAGCTGGAACAATTCGTGCAGATTTTGCTGAAAATATAGATGCAAATGCAGTTCACGGAAGTGATTCTGTTGAAAATGCAGCGATTGAGATTGCATTTTTCTTTTCACAAAGAGAAATTTCATAAGTAATATTTAATGAAGATTACACTTAGAAAAGTAAGTAGTGTGCCATTCGATTTTGAAGTAAAATTTGATGAAATAACTTTTAAAGGTTATTTAGAGTACCATACTGGCAAATTAATTTTGTTAAAAGCAAAACTAAGTGGCTCGACTACTGCTCAGTGTAGCAGATGTGGTGGAGATTTTAGACTAGCAGTTGATGAGGATATAGAATTTTTCATCTCTGATGGTATATATGAAGATGAAGATAGCATCGGATTAGATGTTGTTGAATCTTTGGATGGCGTAGCGGATATTGATGAGCTTTTAGGCTCTGAAATTGAACTTATCAAAAGTGACTATCATAGTTGCGAAAATTGTAAATAAATTTACAAATAAATAAAATTTAAATAAAAAGGATATAGATTATGGCAGTACCTAAAAGAAGAGTCTCTCACTCTCGTTCAGCGAAAAGAAGAACTCACTATAAAATCGCTTTAGCTAGACCAGTTAAAGACAAAGATGGAACTTATAAACTTCCACACCATATCAACCCAACTACTGGTGAGTATAAATAGTCAATGACAAAAATTGCTATTGACGCAATGGGCGGGGACTTTGGTCCTGAGCCAATTGTTAAGGGTTGTATTGCAGCACTCAAAAAAAAGTCATTTGAGCCTATTCTAATAGGAAATAAAGATGAAATTTTAGCTCTGTTACCGAAGCGGTATAGAGCTAAAATTTCTATAGTTGAAGCTGATGATGTTATATCTATGAGTGATGCTGCTACTGATGCGATTAAAAGAAAAGAAAGTTCTATATATAAGGCTGTTGATTTAGTTAAAAAGGGTGAAGCAGATGGTGTTTTGTCTGCTGGGCATAGTGGAGCAACTATGACACTTGCTACCCTTAGATTGGGTCGGCTTAAAGGTGTGTCTCGTCCTGCACTTGTTACTTTGATGCCTTCAAGGTCAGGTAAAAGAACAGTACTTTTAGATGTTGGTGCTAATGTAGATTCTAAACCTGAGCACCTTGTTGAGTTTGCAGTCATGGGTGGGTGTTATGCTGAAGATATGCTCAATATTAAAAACCCAAGTATTGGTTTGCTGGCAAATGGTGAAGAGGATTCAAAAGGTAATGAAGTAACAAAAGCTGCTCATAAACTGCTTAAAGGATACTCCGGTTTTAAGGGCAATGTAGAGGGAAGCGATATTTTTAATGGTAGCTGCGATGTAGTTACATGTGATGGTTTTATAGGAAACTTAGTTCTTAAAACTGCTGAAGGTGTAGCCTCAACAATTAGCCAACTTATAAAAGACTATATTAGAAAATCCCCTATCGCTATTACTGGTGCATTACTGATGAGAAGAGTCTTTAAGCTTCTTAAAAAAGAGATTGATTATGCAGAAATTGGTGGTGCGCCATTGATTGGTATAAAGGGATGCGCGATAGTTAGTCATGGTAAAAGTAATGCAAAGGCTATAGAAAATGCAATTTATCAAGCGATAAGCTATGTAGATACAGGTGTTAATGAACACATAATTTCAAGACTGGAAGATCTGAAAAATAAGGAAGATTAATGACCTACGCTGCATTTCGTTCCATCGGTGCTTATGCTCCACAAAAAGTCTATGACAACGAATATTTTACACAAAAACTTGACACAAGTGATGAATGGATCACTAAAAGAACAGGAATTAAAGAGCGTCATATAGCAGCAGAAAATGAAACAACAAGTGATATGGGCGTAGAAGCTGCAAAGTTAGCAATCAGTAGAGCTAAAATAGATACTGACGAGATAGATATGGTTATATGTGCGACAATATCACCTGATTATTTTTGTATGCCATCTACTGCTACAATTATCTCAACTAAGCTTGGACTTGGAAATATTACAGCCTTTGATATCTCTGCTGCATGTACGGGTTTTGTATATATACTTTCTATCGCTAAAGCATTTATAGAGTCTGGAATGAAAAAAAATATTCTTATAGTAGGGTCAGAAAAATTATCTGCTATTACAGACTATACAGACCGTGGTACATGTATACTTTTTGGTGATGGTGCTGGCGCTGCTGTAATTAGTGCAACACAAAATAAAGATGAAGCTATTATGGATATTCATACTGGTGCTGATGGGACCTATGCAGATCTTCTTATGACTCCAAATGGTGGAACAGGTTCTCCTCATGACTCACTTGATCAAGAGGCAAACAGCTGTTTTATGCAGATGAAGGGTAATGAAACTTTTAAAGTTGCTGTTCGAACTTTAACTAAAGATGTAGTAGAAATTTTAGCAGATAACAATATAGATAGCTCTAGTATAAAGCATTTTGTTCCACATCAAGCAAATTATCGTATAATTAAAGCTGTTGGAGATGCTCTTAAGCTTAAAGAGGAGCAGATAGTTTCAACGGTTGCAAAATATGGTAACACTTCTGGGGCATCAATTCCTATGGCTATCAATGATATATATGAAAATGGTTCACTTAACTCTGGTGAGCTTATGCTATTGGATGCTTTTGGTGGTGGTCTTACATGGGGTAGTGCTTTAGTGCCTTTTTCTCCTTTAAAGTAAAAATCCTTTTTTATTTTAAACCTGAATGAATTAATTATAGTATAATATTTTCTATTAACATATATGGGTTATATTATGGATTTATATTTAATTATTTTTGCAATAGGTGGTGTTTTTGTTTTAATGCTTCTCTATCTTTATTTAAAAACTCTACAAGATAAAAATAATATTTTATTAAAATATGCAGTTTTAAGTAGTCGCTATGAGGATGAGATAAGATCATCAAATGAGAAGTTAGAGATACTCTCTAATGCTAAAGAGAGTTTAAGCAAAGAGTTTAAGCTTTTAGCAAATCAGATATTTGAAGATAAAACTCAAAAGTTTGATTATGACCACAAAGAACAGTTTGAAATACTTTTAAAACCATTTAGAGAACAGATAAATAATTTTTCAATACAATCACAGGAGCAGTTTAATACTCAAGCTAAAGATGGACATCTTTTAAAAAATGAGTTGCTAAGATTAAAAGAGATGAATGAACAGCTTTCTCAAGATGCTCTAAACCTTACGAATGCTCTTAAGGGCGATAACAAAATACAAGGAAATTGGGGAGAGATAATATTGGAGAGAATCTTGGAGGAATCTGGACTTCGAGAGGGCATAGAATATGATACTCAAGCTACTTTAAAATCAAAAGATGGCATAAATTATCGTCCTGATATAATTATCCGTATGCCAAAAGATAGAGATATAATCATAGATTCTAAAGTTTCACTAGTATCTTATGAAAAATTTATCAATGAAGATGATGCACAACTAAAAGCATTGGCTTTAAAGGAACATCTGCTTTCGGTATCTGGGCATATAAAAGGATTAAGCTCTAAAAAATATGATAGATTAGAAGGTATTAATACTCTTGATTATGTGATACTTTTTATGCCGATAGAGGGAGCTTTTTTATTAGCATTAGAAGAAGATAAAACTTTTCTTACACGCGCTTATGAAAGTAATATATTGGTAGTCTCTCCATCAACATTACTCGTTACTTTAAGAACAATTGAGCATATTTGGCGTACACAAAAACAGGAAGAACACTCTATGAAGATAGTAGATGAAGCTGAAGCACTCTATGAAAAACTTTTTTTATTTGTTGATGAGATGCAAAAGCTTGGAAACGCTTTACAAAAAGCTAGAGACTCTTACGATATATCTATGAAAAGGCTTAAAACAGGGAATGGAAACATAATAAAGCGAGCTGAAAATATGATAGAGTTAGGTATAAAACCTAAAAAAAAGCTATCAATTTCAAGTGAGGATAAGCTATGAAAATGAATGAAAACAGAGTTATAACCTATCTTATAGTTATCGTGCCTCTTGCGTTAGTTTTAATAGCTAGTTTTTTTATTACAACATTTTATCTTGAGAAAGTTACTCTATATTTTAAAGATGTAAAAGAACGCTCTATTCAGGAGTATATTGATTTTAAAAAAGTCAAAAGCGAGATGTGGGTTGAGCAGTTAAATCTTCTTTTTGATTATAAAAATGCTAGAGTAGAAGAAGAGATTAAAAAAGAGCTAGAAGCTAAAGTGGATATAGCTTATAAAAGTGCCAAATTTATTTATAAAAAGTATAAATCAAAAAAGAGAGCTAGAGAGGTTAGGGTCAGAATTTTAGATAGCTTAAATCAAAGAACATATAGTTCAAAAGATGATTATATCTTTATAACAGATTTTAGTGGAAATAATATTATTCCAAGAAGTGAAAAATTAAAGCAAAAAAATATAGGTGATTATGAGGATGTTGATGGTAGAGCTATTATTCTTGAGGAGATTCAAAAAGTCAGAAGAAGGGAAAGTGGATTTTTAGAGAGTAATTTTTATGAAGGCAGGGGCAGAGATATTATCTTTGTCAAAAATTTAGAAATCTATGATTGGTATATAGGTTCATCCATGAATATAGAACAAGAAAGAGATAATTTAAAAATGACACTTCTTGATATGGTTCAAAGTGTACCTATGGATAGTTCGGATTTTATGGGTCTTTATGATGATAAAAAGAGTATCTACCTATCTAAAAAGATGATAGAGTATTTTGAGGATGATGCACTACGAGTTATTAGTGAAAATTTATCTAAACAATCAAAATGGTATAAAAATTCTTTGGATGGTTATTACTATTATGGCAAATACTATAAGCCTTTAGATTGGTATCTGATTTATGGTTTTGATATTTCTAAGATGAGTGAAAAAGAGTTGCAAAAGCAGATAGAATTAGAAAATATGCTTGATAATGAATTAAAAACAATTATGAAAGTTTCAGCATATATTGTTATATTTGTAATTATTCTTTCAATGCTTTTATCTAGAAAGATCTATAAAATATTTTCGCATTATAATGAGGAAGTGCAAAAAAGAACAGATGAGCTGGAAAAACTCAATGAATCATTAGAACAAAGAGTAGCGCAGGAGCTAAAAGCACATAGAGAAAAAGATAAGATGTTGATTCAGCAATCTAAAATGGCAGAGATGGGTGATATGTTAAGTATGATTGCTCATCAATGGAGACAGCCACTAAATCAGATGTCCTATCTATTTATAAATATAGATTCTGCTTATGAATATGAAGAACTTACAAAAGAATATCTTGATGAAAAACTAAAAGAAGGGAATGATCTTTTAGAGTTTATGTCTGTTACTATAGATGATTTTAGAAACTATTTTAGACCAGATAAAGATAAAGAGTTTGTTCTTGTAAGTGACATAGTAGCCGCAAGTGTAGCCCTTATGCAAAAATCTTTAACTATAGATAATATTGAAATTGAGCTTGATACAGATGGACGAGATTTAACTCACATCTATAAGAATGAGTTTATACAAGTGATGTTAAATTTGATTAAAAATGCAAAAGATGTTTTAATTTACAAACAGATTCAAAATCCAAAAATTATAATAAGAACTAAATGTAAACGAGAAAAATTGATAGTTGAGGTATGTGATAATGGTGGCGGAATAGATGAGGCAATAATCGATAGGATTTTTGAACCATACTTTTCAACCAAAGATAAAAATAGTGGAACAGGATTGGGTCTCTACATGTCAAAGATGATTATTGAGGAGCACTTAGATGGAAAGCTAAGTGCTTATAATGCTCAAGATGGGGCTTGTTTTAGTATTGAAATTTAAGAGACATTTAGTTTATAACCTGAACCAGAGATATTTTCTATGACGCCATCGGGAATTTTTTTTCTTAATCCACGAACAAGAGAGCGAATAGCATCTTGACTCATGCCATCGTAAGCCCAAATCGCACTTTCAATCTCTTTATAATTGACTACTCTTGTGCTATAACGAGCTAGCAAATCTAAAAAAAGTGTTTCATTTTTTGTTAATTTTATCTTTGTATCATCCATATAGATGATTTTTTCATAAGCATTATATCTGCATGTTGGAGAAAGTTTTAAATTGAATTTGCTTTTATCTTTTATAAGTTCCATAGATTTTGTTAGAGCAGTTATGAGTTTATCTTTTGTAATAGGTTTTATAATATATTTAACGAGTTGTAACTCAACAGCTTTGAGAAGGTACTCCGTATCTGAATATGCCGTTGCTATGATGATTTGAACATCTTTATCGTATGCTCTTATGTAGCTAGCCATATCGATACCATTGAGCCGTGGCATATTAATATCTGTGATAATTATGTCAGGTTTATACTTTTTCCAAACAACAATAGCCTCTTTACCATCTTTTGCCTCATAAACTTTTTTGCAAACTCTAGTTAAATATTCTATAGCACTTTTTCTTACTAGCTCTTCATCTTCAACATAAAGTATGGTGAAATTACTTAGTAAATCTTTCATAATGTTATACCAACCCTAATAAAATTTAGATATTATACTATTATGAAAATACAAACACAATATATATATGAAAAGAGATGGACTCAAACGACGGAAAAAGATCTACTGCGAATTATAGAAGAAGAGATAGGAGATGCTGATCCAAAAGGAACACTCACCTATGTAAAAGAGTCTATTAAAAATGGTAAAGTTATTACAGTTGGAAGCTGTAGGTTTAGGGATGGCGAACTTTTATCTTAGAGTTTAGGCTCCACCCAATAATTGCCATCAATAATACAACAAGTATAGCTGGTAATATTTCATAGGCGTGAGAAAGATAAACAAACCAAAGTAGTATCGCTCCAAGAGGTGTAGGCACTCCTGTAAAATATTTATCTACCTCGCCTGCATCTGCATGGATGTTAAAATAGATTAATCTTCTTAAGCCTGAAATCACATAGTATAGACTAACTACAGAAGCTACTATAAGCATAGCAGAAGATAAAGATGAGCTATATACTGCTTGAAAAATAAGAAATACCGGAACGAGAACGAAGCTTAAGAAGTCTGCAAAACTGTCTAGTTGAATACCAAAATCATTAGACAGGTTATATTTTCTTGCAATTTTCCCATCAAAAATATCAAATGCTCCACCAATCCAAGCCATGATAATCGCTAAAAAAAAGTTATTTTGAGTAATAAGATAAGTAGCAGTAAGTCCCGCTGCAATATTGACAAATGTAAAGAGATTTGCCAGATTAAACTGAGATGAAGGTATCCATAAAAATTTCATT
>JAYEGN010000205.1:0-8294 GCA_034659115.1 Campylobacterota bacterium | reverse complement strand
TTTTTTAAGAGCTTTTAACTCATTTTCATACTGATTCATCTATCTAACACCTTAGCACCAACAGTAGCTTTCAAAACTTCCACACTAAGCCCCATGGCGGTACTTTCGTATCCCCGAACCTCTTTTATGTAAGATTTGCAAAAGCCCTCAACCATACAAGCACCCGCCTTTCCTTGCCACTCGCCACTCTCTAAATATCTATCTAAGTCATCTTTGTCAAAATCGCTGAAAATATAATCAGTCTGGCTAATATCTATAACTTTTTTCTCTTTTGAGTGGTATATCATACAGGTGACGATAGATGTCACATTTCCACTCTGTGTCATAAGTATCTCTCTTGCATCATCCACACACTTTGCTTTACGAAGAATTTGACCCTGCGAAGTGACAACAGTATCTGCTACTAAAAGAGGATAATCTTGACAACCAAAAGCCTTTAAATTCGCTTTATACTTCCCGTTTGTCGCCTGATATACAAAGTTTTTAGGAGATGACGCGACTATACTATCTTCATCAAAATCGACACTCTCTTGAACAAATTCAATATCTGCACTCTCTAGTAACATCGCACGAGTCTGAGAACCTGAAGCTAGTCTTATCATCTTATAAACTCCAAAAGCTTCTCTATCTTCTGTCTGTATTTAGCCTTTGACCAGTTGTTAAAAGATGGATGAGGCACTTCTATAATCTCTTTAAAATCATCACTCTTAAAGATATCGTGAAATATTTTATGCACAAATCCACCACACAAAACTATCTTTTTATCTTTGTGGGGTGATAATCTTTTTGTAAAATCTTCTTGAAAAAGTTTAATGAGATTGTTAACTCGACAATCTTTTTTCCGTAGGCTCGGGTTTTGTCTAAAGAGTGCAAAATCTTTAAAGATAGACTCTACATGTAGAGATGAGATATCTGTATCATTTAAATCATAAGCTGTTTTTTGAAGAGGAATATTTGAGATATTAAGTATCCCAAATTTTTGAATCTCTCTCTCGTAAATCAACTTACCAAAAGGTTGGTGTTTAAGGTTTATATCTTGTATGAGTATCTTACTCATATCCTTACCACTTTTCCCAGCAACAGGATAAGCATTTTTCACCTCATCAACATGAGGTGACTCTAAAACAAAAATAGTCTCTGTATCATCATAAATCAGATCATTTACGAAATAGTTTTCTGCATTTGGTATTGAATACAAATATCTTCCTTGTTTTTATTTTAAAAAAAAGAAATAAAACCATAAAAAAGTATTTAATTTAGGGCTTTTCTAAAATTTCTTTTTTTATTTCTTTTTTATTTCTTTTTTATTTGCCAATAAATAAGTTCTATTTTTCGTAGCACCATATTTTATTAGTTCCTCACTATCGATACCACTATATAAAAATTTTTGAATTTCCTTAACATCAATATCTGGCAATCTAGATACAATATCACTTTTGGAACTGTTTGGATGAATTTTTAAATCTTCATATATTAATGCTTTTAACACATGAGGCTCTATAGTCTTTAGTGATGGCTTAATATTTTGATCAACAGTACTTAAAAGTTCAGGGTTTATAAGATAAGTTAAACCTTTTGTTTTACCTTGAGTTAGTAATATTTTTTTTTCTACCAAAGAGTTTACCCAAGCTCTTACTCTTATATCATCTCCAAGCTGCAGTAATTTACTCAACTCCGTAGTGCTTACTTTTTTCTCTCTAGCTATAACTCCAAGTGCAATAATCTCTTTTTGAGTAAGCTCAAAATGAGAAAGAACATAATCCAAAAGTTTTAAAATATCTTGAGATATGATAGTTGAAAAGATAGTCACTTTTACATAATCTATATCGTTGTCAATTTCAGGAAAAAGTTTTGCATCTAAACTAAGTTTTTCATATATTTTATCATACCCTGAACCTTCTCCTTCCATCAAGCCTAAAGCTTTAAATATATCTATCATATGTGGATTTTTACGGCGTGTATGATGTAGGATATTTTCCTTTGTTATGCCAAGAGGTAATCCACCGGGATTCATTATCTCAAATCTATCGGTATAAATTCTTATAAAAATATCGCCTGAAATAGTATAAGATTGATGTACAAAAGCATTCACTAAAAGCTCTCTTATTACATCTGGATGATACTGAGGAATTTTTTCTCTAAAGAGACCTTTTGGAAGTTCATAAAAGTATTTTAACTCTGTTGCTCTGTTCTCTATGTCAAGCAGAAGCTCTTTTGGATTCAACTGATTGAAATGCCACTCTTCTTTACGAATTTTCTCTTCATTTTTATCATAAACAATATACTGAACGGTTATAGGGTAACTTACTTTTGAGCGCTGTAAATGATTTCCCAACCAAAGCAAACCAAGGTTTGTAACCGCACCTTCATCAACAAGTCTAAAATGTTCAAGTAAAGAGTTATCATCAAGTTGTTTTATAAACTCAGAAACTTTATCAGAAGAGCGAATATCACTTATAAAGTTTTGAATATTCTCTAATGGAAGCTTATCTAGTGTCATACGAGTATGTCTTACCAACTCCCACTGAAAATCACCCTTTTCAGAAACTAACTGTGTAAGACTTTGAGAATCAACGGGCAGACACTCTTCACCTATGCGAATAGCCACTTTTCCATCAGAAGTCATAGCTACAGTTTTAAGTGATGGCAAGACTCTAAAAGAGAAGTACTCACCACCATTTTCATGTACTAAGTGTATTGGTTCTGCCAAGCCAACGCTATTTGTAAAACCTCTCAGAGCTTTTAGGGTTGTATTTATCTTATCTTGAGAAACTTTTTGAGAAGATGGTGGTTTTTTTGTTTTATCGTCAAGCCCTATAAAAATAGTTCCACCTTGAGCATTTGCAAAACAGACACATTCACGAGCAAGGTCTTTTAATTTAGACTTGCCTTCTGTTTTATCTAAGCTTTTGTATTCGATGCTGTGGTTTTCTTCTTCAAGTGGCATTACTAGCTCCTTCAACAAATTCTTTTAAAGTCTTAACAGTGTTAATAGCATCTTTTAACTCTTCTCTATAAACTTCTGTATCATCCGAATGTGATTGAGGATTAAAAATACTCATTCTAAAAGTATCTAATTTGTTAAATAATTCAGCATTACTAGTATTTTGTTCTTGACTACGGGCATTTTGTAGTAAATTATTGAATTGTAGCTTATCACATATTAAAGAAAATTTCTTGTCGCTTGGTAAATATTTAAACAAAAGTCCTTCACAAGCTTTTCTTGATAGATTTGCTGAGCAGTCATAATTTCTATTTAAAAATTCTTCATAAGCTCTATCTAAATATGATTTTGATTTTTTAATAAATGGTTTTTCGACTTCACCACTATCATCTACATACATCTCATAATATTTCCATATATGTTCTGATGATTGTTGAAATTTTTGTTTTGCCATCTCAAAAAAAGCCTTGTCATGTGTGAGCATAATTATTTGGTAATCATTCAAATACTCATCATTTATAAGCATATTTAAAACTATACTTCTGTTATTCATATCCAGAGAAACTAATAAATCATCCAAAACTAGTATTTTCAAAATATCATTAGTATTTGCTTTTTTTCTTAACATTGCAAATCTAACAGAAAGTGCTATCGCTGAAAGTTTTGCTTCATTTAGGTATGTATGTGGTCTATTTATATACTTATCATTTTCTTCGTGTACATATTCATCATACTCTACATGTAGATATATCCAAGGAAACTTTGCATAATAAGTCGTTTGTTGTTTTTCTTGCCCATCTAGTCTAAAAACTCTTCTATATTTATTTAAAAGCGTAATATCTAATTCTGGTTCAAATTTGATATTAATATTAAGTTTAAAATAGTCTCTTAAAATTGTATTCATATCTTCTGTGATGCTTGATAAATAATTTTTCAAAGCCTCAAAAAACAAGTTAATGTCTACTTCTAATTCTTTTGTATTATTATATTTATTTGCCTGACCTTTAAGAGTGTAAACTGAAGATATTTTTTTCCACCACTTACCAAATGTAGTCGTTTTATCTTCTGTAAATATGTCATCAAAAATATTTTTCTCTAAAAATTCAAATATATCTAAATTTTCACTATGTTTGAAATCAAAGTTTTTTGCTAAAAGTTTATAGTTAATAAAATCACTAACAGTATACGCTTCATATATGACTATATCTTCTAGATTTGTATTTGTATCATCAAGTGAAACTATATATTCACTTCCATTATTTAGTGTTATTGAAATTGATGCTGTATCGCTATCTTCCATATATCTATTTACTAAAGTGTCTCCATCACTTTTATCAAAATACTTTAATATTCGATGTTTTTCTTCATCAGTTTTTTTAGTGGAGCTTTGCAATAGTGTATATAATGCCCAATATATAGAACTTTTACCACTCCCATTTTCACCATAAAATAAGATATTTTCATTATCAAAATTTAAAACTTCTTCCCCATAAAAAAATTTAAAATTTTTTAAAATCAGCTTATCTATTTTTTTCATCTATATACTCTTCATAATAGGTGTTATCATAGGAACTCGTATAGGCATTAGCTGTAAATTGTTTCTAATTTCATTATCTTTCTCTCTTAGTAATTGATACGATATATTTATAATATCTATTTTTTTATCATCATCTAGGTTTTCAATAGGTTTAAAATACTCTTTAGCATAGCTTATAAACTCTATGTTGTTCTTTTTAAACTCTTTTGTAAAATACAACTCATAGACCATAGCATCTAAAACATCTTCAAAAAGTTTAGCAATGTACTTATTATCTACAAAATTATCTATCTCCCTACTCGCTTTTAGAAACATTACATAATCAACTAAAATCTCAAAAGGTTTAGTATCTTCTATATTTTTTATTTTAGGAAGAGAAAAGTTATTTAAATATGTTGGTTTATATCTAAAGTATCCATTAGCTAAAGTAGTACCTGTATTTAGTAAATACCACCACAGTAGTTTTGAGTTAAATACAGACATATAAAACTTATAACTCTCTTCTACATTTTCATATTTTAAATATCCATAAAGAGTTGTTGTTGAATAAAACTCTCCATTTGTGTCATATGAAAAATTTCCACCTAAAGAAATATCTGGTTGCATTAATTTTTCTTTATTAGCACTCACAATACCTTGTTTTCTTCCATATTGATACCATTCTCCATCAACACTAAACTTACCTTTTTCTCTCCCTCGTAAAATATTCTCACACTCTTTTAAATAAGCATACCCTTTAGGGAAATTTTCTTTTAACTCATCTTCAGTATATAAAATGGCTTTTTCTTTATCATCTTCTAAAATTTTGTAATATGGAAAAACCACCAACTTGTCAGTTTCAAGTTTTTCATATCTATGTACATCATCACCTTTTAAAAGTGGCTTTACTAGAGCCTCTTCAATCTCTATCACTTTTTCTAACTCATCTGAATATGCAATAAATATCCCATCTTTTAAAATAGCTCTTTTTAAAAAATAAACACTATCTTTACTTGTTTGTAACCCTGTAAATATTTTTTCAAATACATCTTGAATCTTTAAAGGTTGTTTATTCAAATGTTTTAAAATCTCATAAGTTTGCTTATTTGTGAGTACCCAAGCATTACCACTTAGCTCTTTAGTTTTTATATATGTGTAATCATCATCTTCCAAAGAGTTAAGATAATTTTCTAACTCTCTATTAGTCTGCAAATCTTTATCTAACTCCACATAAGAAAACTCTTTATTCTGTTTTTTAGATAGCCATAACAAAGAAGTATAAGTAGATGCATTAAAAACTTGGTAAGCATCAAAAGAGATTAGTTTTTTTAGATTTTTTTGTGAAAGTTCTCTGAGTCCTTTTCCAAAACTAGCATTAACCCACTTGTGAGGCATAATATAATTTAAAATTCCATTATCAGATAAAAGAGCAAGAGCTTTTTCAACAAAAAGAACATAAAGATCATAGCTACCTGTAGCACTATCAAAAGATTTCTTGTACTGCTCTGATATTTCCCTATCTATCCCTTGCACTCTTAAGTATGGAGGGTTCCCTATAACAACATCAAAACCGCCATCTTTTAAAATTTCACCAAACCAAAGTTTATATAAAAAGAGTTCATTATTTATTGGCTTATCTTTGAGTGCGTTTATTTTTAAAAGAGTTGACTCTTTTTGAAAAATGTCATCTGTGATTTTTTTTACTTTTTTATCAACTGCTGATGTTTCCGTTTTTAATTTTTCCGTTGCGAGATTACCCTGTAGTGTACTGATTTGATTACTAAGTTCATCTACTTTCTGCTCCAAAATATTTTTTATGAGTAAAAATATCTCTTTTTCGATACTCTTTTTTTTACTATTTTCGCTACTGTTAAAAAATTGATGTAGTTTTTTTCTAAGTACTACAATATGATCTTGTACATCTACTTTGTCAAAATCCCATGACTGATGAATATTTCCAAAAAGTTGTTTCTGCTCTTTTTTTGTTTTTGGTTCACTTATATTTGTTGGAATGGGGTCTATTGAATCTATAGTCTCTATAAGCGAGTTCCCCTGCATAATCTTAAACGCAAGATTTGGAAGAGGGAAAGGCTTCTCTTCATCAACGATTATACTCAACCAAAAACGAAGTTTTGCAATGTCAACAGCACTAGCATCTATATCAATACCAAAAATAGAATTTTCTATAATCTCTTTTTTATCTTCAGAACTGTTATGAGACTTATCTAGGTGTGAGAGTATCTGTATTACCTCATGAAGCATCCCCATAGGAAAGGCACCAGAACCGATGGCAGGGTCAAGAACCTTCATAGAAAATAGACTTTTTCTTATCTCTTCTTTATTTTTTTGAATATATTCACTATCCACTTCACCACTCTTAACCAATAGTTCTACATACTCTTTTTCAAAACTATTACTTAAGTACATTACGATAGACTCTTGACACATGTAATGAACTATCTCTCGTGGCGTATAAAACGCACCCTTACCCTTACGGTAATTTTCCTCGATAAGGTTCTCAAAAACTCTTCCTAACATCTCAGGGTCGATGGCTACTTCACTATCATGAGGTAAGTCTTCAATGACTGTAAAGTTATACTGGTTAAATACTTCAAATAGTTTTTTAAAAAGCTCATTACTTAAAATGATTCTATCATCATCATAACTCTCTCTTGTAAAAAGCCCTCCATTTAAAAATGGTATTTTACAGTCTAGTAGTTTTAGATAATCATCTTCTCTTTGTGTGTTTAAAGCTGTAAAAAATAGGGGAGTTAAAACTTCACTATAAAAATCTCCTTGATGGTTTAAAAAGATATTTTGTAAAAAGTTTTTATCTCCATCTCCCCACTTCTTTTTAACTCCAAGCCAACCTTTTTTTTGTAAAAAATATAAAAATGTTATTCGACCTAATAGTTTACGAGAAAACTTACGAGCTTCTATCGAGCTATCTGAATCTCCATTACTAAACAGAGCGTGTTGTGATTCTAATTCTCTGTTTACATCTTCAAAAAGAGTCTTATACTGCGTATAAAACTCTTTAGTTATCGCTTCAACACTAAACGCCTCTTCAATCTCTTCATACTGTGGATGTTTAAGCTTTTTTAGTTGGAATAGAGGAGTTTTTATAGCTACATCAGCTCCTAAAACATAAGTGTAGCGTTTCAAATTTGTTACATTTGCCTTAGTTCCATCATACTCAAAACCGACGAAGGACAAACGCCAAGCACTGCTTTTAGGATGATAAAAAGAGGCTATGGCACCATCAAGCATATACTCTTTTGCTAATTTTTTAAGTATGTTTGAGTAGCCTACTCGTTTGTTTTCTATGTTTGGTGAAGTTGAAACAAACTCAAAAAAACCTATCTCGCTGTCATCATCTAACTCAACTTTACCTAAATATCTGTAAGATTTTATATGCTCTTTTTCACTCTCACTTAAATCATCATCTGTTAAAGAGCTCTCTTCACTCTCAAAACCATAAAATACATCTGTTATAAATCCTTCAAACTTTTTCGTTTGGTATGCACTACTTAAAAAATTCTCTAAATCCATCTTACTTTCCTAAAAATGTTTCAGATAAAATCACTTGAGCGTCTCTTTTTATCCGTTTTGTTTTGTCTTCAAGTATTTCTAAAGAGTATTCATCTCGTAGCAGTTCCATAGCCTTTACTACCTCAACAGCAGATTTTTTCTCTAGTGCTTTGATCTTTCTACCCATATTTTGAATACGACCATCTTCAATGATAGATATAAAAATTTTCACTAGCTCTTTATCAAGTACAGATTTTTTTCGCCACCCTTTTAAAAGGTTGATAGCTTTTTTATCTGTTGGAT
>JAYEGN010000204.1:0-8316 GCA_034659115.1 Campylobacterota bacterium | reverse complement strand
GATAGATTTGATGAGTTTTCATCTGATTTTATGGATAAAAGAGTGCAGCCATCACAAACAAGAGATGAGTTATATTGATGAAAGATATAATGCTAGATACCAATATATGTATTTATATTATTAAAAATAAACCCCAAGCAGTTATTCAAAAATTTCAAGAATATAATGTTGGAGATATTTCACTCTCAACTATTACAGTATCTGAGCTTTATTATGGGGCATATAAAAGTGAATATATTGAAAAAAATCTTTTGGCATTGGAGCATTTTTTACAACCTTTTAATATAATAGAATATGATTTAAAAGCTTCTATTGAATATGGACAAATAAGAGCTACTTTAGAAAAGCAAGGGAATATTATAGGTGGACTGGATATGCAAATAGCTGCACATGCTAGAAGTTTAGATATGACACTTATAACAAATAACACAAAAGAATTTATTAGAGTTGAAAATTTAGTTATCGATAATTGGGTGTAAATAAAAGTGATAGGTACTATGTTGAACATATTGCACTCTAGCGATAGTATAAATTAAGCTATATTTTAAAACTATAGAGTTACAACTGTGATTGAATATCCACTTTAATAACTTAATCATCAGCTAAGTGATTTATCAAAGACAAAAACAAAAGACAGATAAGAACACTCTCTACATGTAGAGATGATAAATCATATAAAAATAGTATTAATAGTATATATTTTATACAATGTTTATGTAATAAATAATATACCCACATGTAGAACTGATATTTGGAGCTGAGAAAGTGGATATTCAATCACAGGGGTGTAACTTTTAGGGGTGTATAGTAAGTGTATCATAGTGATATAAAAATGACTTTGAGATATGCACACGATGATGTTGAAGAAAATAAGGCTATTATTATGGGGATGTTTAAATAATTTAAAATAATTATTAGAAGAACAAAAGGGTTATGCTGAAATTTGTTCTTCTATTTCTTGATAAGTCGATAATTTGAATGTGCCATCTTTCATTTTAACAACTGCTGTGTCAGCTCTAGTTTTTAAAAGAAACATTTCATTGACATCTTCATTAAGATATAGTTCAAATAATAAACTTTCAAGGTGTCCATTCATTAAAAAACCATACTGAGAGGCAACATCATACATGTTCGATAAAGATTTTAATGTTTCTTTATACTGTGAGTCAACTTTCTTTTCGTTCATAAGTTATTCTGTTGATTTAGAAAATATGGCTAACACAAATGCTGATATTCTTTCATTAACTGAGTTTTATTTGCTTTAGCACTACTCAACAATCTTTTGAATGTAGAACCAGCTAACATTTGTGCTTTTCTGTACTCTACCATAACTTCGGCAATATTAACAGTTTCTTTAATAGTTAGTCTATTGAATACACCTTTATTAGTAATAGAAATTATCTCACGCAGTCCATTTGTTGTAGCCATTCTTACATCCATTTCACTTAATCCACCACCAGATGGATGATTGTGTATTAAGCAGTTGTTATTCATTTTTTCTAATTCTGACTTATCAAATGATATACCAGTTCAAGTTCCAATTTTATCACAAATAAAATCTCCATTTAAATCAAAAACTATTGCTTTTTCTTTGTGATTTCTAGTATCTTTTAAAATTGTTGCAGAAAAACCAGTGTACAATTCGTACTCCAATTTTTTATAACTTTTATCATATCTATGATTTTCAGCTATTTCAAGAATCTTATTGAACTCTGAGTCTTCAATAGATTTAAATTTATTGTATCTTTTTGGGATGCCACTGTCTGCTATTTTCATATCTTAATTATAACTAACTATACCTTTTAAATATAAATAAAATATGTTACAAACTCCATAAAAGTCCCTAATTGGTGGAGCTGTGGAGAATCGAACTCCAGTCCAGAAACAAGTTTCCTACGGCTTCTACATGTTTAGAAAAGTTGTTTAAATTTAATTTTGCTTCACACTACTTACAAAGCTACACAAAACGAGCCTCTCGCTTTCGTTTTAAGTGGAGACACACTCAAAATATATCTAAATAGGGGTTATACTTCGAATCTTGTTTATTTAGAATCCACAAGTGAAGCAGCCCGTCCTCTAAGAGGGGGTAAAACTTAAGCTACTGCTAAAGCTGGGCGGTAATTTGTATTGTTTGCGTTTAAACAATTGTGAGCCGTATAACGGAGATGCTCAATCCGACATGCTACCATAGACTACTTTGCTCCTGTCGAAACCAAGTCAGCCCCTTAGTTGAAATCATATTATAGCATACCTTAGATTAAATTAAATGCCACTATCAAAACAAAGACCCAAATAAGTGATGTGACTATTAAGCTCAGCAAGACCATTGTCGCACCAACATCTTTTGCTTGTTTTGCAAGTATATGGTAGTCACTTGTTACTAAATCAACAACTCTCTCTATTGCACTATTTGCTACTTCAGCTAATACAGGTATAAACAGCGATAAAAACAGGATACTCGCATATGAAAAACTAATTGGTAAATTCCAAGCTACTATACCCATAGCAAACAGCATAAGTAACTGCCACTTAAAAGATGTTTCATTTTTCACTATATCTATAAAACCCTCAACAGCATAACCACCATTGCGAAAGAGTGAATGTTTTGGTTTATTTAACCTCATACTTTTCCTTTAAACCTTGAATAACTTTTTTAACATCTTCAGCTTTTGTGTCATTAGATAGAGGAGAATCAAAATATATGGTTACTCTTCTTCTCTTTAAAAAGCTTTTTTTATTTTTTCCTTTGTATCTAGCAAAAGAACTTCCAAATACACCATCTATAAAGTATGGAATAATTACACCATCATAATTTGTTGGTATCAACTCATATCCGCGATAAAACTTTCCTAACTCACCATCTCTACTTATCTCACCCTCTGGATATATTCCAACAATACGACCATCTACCAATCGTTTATGAGCCTCTTGAAATGCATCTTTTGAAGCCCTTGGCGAAACAGGAATCGCTTCACCCTTTTTAAAAAATAGATGAAAAACTTTCCAGTTATATATATCTTTATCCATTAAAAAGTTGATTTTTCTACTTAATGGAATCTGAAGAATTACCCAGTCCAACCAACTAACATGGTTTCCTAACAATAAAACACCACCGCTCTTGGGAATATTTTGCAATCCTTCATAACTATAGGAGTGTCGTGTTTTTGAGAGCAGCTCCATCGCAGCCCAAAATGTCATAACAAGGTATCGCCTGATAAGGATAGATACAAGGATGATACCCACTATACCCATAGCATATATAAGAATCTCTGCATCTATACCAAAATATGCAACAACGGTTGTTGCAACTAAAAAAGAGAACATAAAAATATTTTGTATAAAATTATTTCCAGCTAAGATAGTTCCTAGATGCACGCGAGGAGAGAGATGCTGAATCTTTGCATTTAATGGCACCATTAAAAATCCCGAAAATATTCCAAAGAGTGTAAACATCACAGCCATCAAAACCATAGAGGTAGAAAATGGAATAAGAAACACTATAACTGTTATCCCCATAGCACCAATGCTGCTTAATCCAGTATTGATGAAGTATTTTGAAAAATTTGCAGCCATTATAGAACCTACTACTATACCTATTCCAGATAACGCCATAACACCCTGAACATATATAGTGTTTGTAACACCTAGTTCACTCTTAGCATACTCTCCAAAAACAGCCAGTATAACTTGAGAGATAGACCAAAAAAGACTCAAGGCTATAATAGCCTCAAAAATCTCTTTTTTTCTTTGAACGATCTTCATATTTTTTCGTAAATAACTTCCCTTAATATATCTTTTAAACTTAAACTCTCTGCTACTAGCCTTTATCATCCTATTTGGAAGTTTAGAAGCTAAAAACCACTCTATAATTGAGCCAATCACCAATAACCAACCCAAAGGAGCAATAAGATGTAAAATATCTTCTTTTGTTTTAAAGCTTTCATCTAGCATAGCTTCAAACAAAACTGTATAAAAAATTATTCCACCGAGGATGGCTACTGTTGTTACAGCTTGAACAGCACCATTTCCGGCACTTATAAACTTTTTACCAACCAACTCTTTTATATAACCATACTTAGCGGGTCCATAGATAGCACTTTGAAATGCAAGCATAAATGTCAGACCAAAAGCTACAAAGAAATGTTCATGATAGTAAGAATAGGTTATACCAAGAGTAATAATAACTGCAAAGATAGAGGAATATTCCATAATTCTATTTTTAGGAAATCTATCTGCTAAAAAACCAGATGGAGAAAACATCAAAATAAATGGCAATAAAATCAGTGCATTTACAATAGCTGTTAAGATAATAAGCAGTTCACCATCGTAAATCTTAAAAATTGTATTTTGAATAATAATTTTATGTCCAAGGTCAGTAAAAGCATTTAAAAAAACTACTATGAGGTAGTTTACAACTCCAACTATAGCAAACATTTTTTTCAAACCTTATCCTATTATATCTACTGATTCATTACCCTCTAAGGCGGTAATAATCTTACTATCAACTCCAATAGCTGAATCAATTACAACATTTTGTAGTTTTGATATGATAGTTATCTTAAGAGGTCTGCGACCAGGGTTTTGTCTTATAAGAAGATAGAGATTATCTAGCACATGTAGATCATCATCTAGTTTAACCGCCAAATTGATTGGTTGAGGAGGTGCTTCTCTTACCTCTGTTTTTACTTTCTTACACTCTTTTTTAGCCTCTTTAAGTGTCATAATTTTTGAAACACCTATGCGAGTAAACATATCTGTATGAGTTATCTTAGCCTTAAATGCCACTGGTTCATCAAGATTCATCTCTTGAAGTTGTTCTAATTTATCAGAAAAAAGCATTATCTCTATATTGTCATGAAAATCCATAAGGCTAACAATTGCAAATTGATTTCCTTTTTTAGATATCTTTGTTACTATCTCCTCTACTTTACCTATAAAAATAGCATAAGAACCATCTTTTATTGCTTCTATTTCTGATGATAGCGTATAGTTCAACTCATCAAGTTTTTCTCTGTACTCATCAAGTGGATGCCCCGATACATAAAAACCTAAAGTCTCTTTTTCAAACTCTAAGATCTCTTTAAGTTCATACTCCTGTGAATTTTCCAAGGAGAGTTTTACCGTTGTTATCTCTTCATCATCGCCAAATAGACTTCCAACAGCATTTTTTCTAGCATCACTTGCTTTTTTGGCAGTTTCAACAATAAGTTCCAATTGATCAAGCAAAGCCTTACGAGAATATCCAAACCTATCAAAACCACCAGACTTTATAGTTGACTCAATAAAGCGTTTATTTACTTTTGATGGATCTATTCTGTTTACAAAATTTTCTATAGATATAAATTCACCAGCTTCCTCTCTTGTATCGATAATGGAATGAACGGCAGACTCCCCTACTCCCTTGATAGCACCAAGACCAAACAAAATAATCTCTTTTTCATCTTTGGAGATGGCTGAAAACTCTAGGTAAGAATCATTTACATCTGGAGGTGACAGCTCTATTTCCATGCGTTTGACTTCATCAATATATCTAACTACTTTGTCCATATTGTCTTTGTCTGAAGTTAGAAGTGCTGCCATAAACTCATTTGGATAATAAGTTTTTAACCATGCTGTTTGAAAAGTAATCATCGCATAAGCTGCTGAGTGGGACTTATTAAAACCATAGCCTGCAAACTTTTCTATGAGGTCAAAGAGTTTTGAAGCTTCAGTCTTGTTATGTCCCTGCTTTGCTGCACCCTCGCTAAACTCTGCATTATATGTTGCCATATCTTTTTTCTTACCCATAGCACGACGGATAATATCAGAATAACCAAGAGAAAAGCCACCAACAATTTGAACTATCTGCATAACTTGTTCTTGATAAACTATGACCCCATAGGTATTTTCAAGTATGGGCTTCATCACATCAAATGTATATTCGATAGCCTCTCTTCCATGCTTTCTCTCAATAAAACTATCAAGCATTCCAGACTCCATAGGTCCAGGTCTATAAAGTGCTAGTACGGCGATCAAATCCTCAAAATTATCTGGTTTTAGTCGTTTATTTAAGTCTTGCATTCCTGAGGACTCTATCTGAAACATTCCAACAGTCTCTCCAGTACGAATAACCTCATAAACCCTAGCATCGTTCTCATCTATCTTATGCCAGTCAATATCTTCGTTATATCTTCTTTTTATAAGCTTTATAGCATTATCAACAACATCAAGCGTTTTAAGTCCAAGGAAGTCAAACTTAATCAGATCAACATCTTCAAGATAATTAAGCGAATACTGCGTTACAAAAGTATCTTCACCAGATGGTTTGTAGATAGGCGTTTTATACCAAAGCTCCTCATTTGAGATAACAACACCAGCTGCATGTATACCAGAGTTTCGTTTTAAACCCTCAAGTTTTTTAGAAAACTCCCAAACACGAGCAGCATTTGCATCCCCATCAATAAGCTCACTAATCTTTGGCTCTTTTTGAAAAGCTCCATCTACAAATTCACCTTTTTTTGTCTTACCATTTAAAGTTATGCCAAGTTCATCTGGGATAAGTTTTGCCATCTTATCAGCTTGAGATAGAGGCATATCAAGAACTCTAGCAACATCACGAATAACCCCTTTTGCAAGAAGTGAACCAAATGTAATGATTTGAGCAACCTGATTTCGTCCATATTTTTCAACAACATAGTCGATAACCTCTCCACGGCGCGCTTGCATAAAATCCATATCGATATCTGGCATCGACACCCTTTCAGGATTTAAAAAACGCTCAAAAAGTAGATCATACTTCATCGGATCAATATCTGTGATATCAAGAGCATAAGCAACTAAAGAACCCGCTGCAGAACCACGCCCTGGACCTACTGCTATACCCATCTCCTTAGCAACTTTAACAAAATCCCAAACTATTAACATGTAGCCAGGGAACTTCATAGAGTTGATGATATCCATCTCAAACTCTAAACGCTCTTTATACTCTTCATGTCTCTCCTGTGGAACAATTTTAAGCCGATTATCTAAGCCTACTTTACATCTGTAAGTAAAATACTCAGCATCATTTTTATCGATCCCACTAAACCACTTTTTTTTATCCACTTCACTAGCATCTGCATGTAGAGGTGCATCATCCTCATAATCGATCATCAATCCATCATTACGAGAGTATTCAGGAGTAAATTTAAAATTTGGTGGTATAGGCTCTTTTACAGTTAGTGCAAAGTCTTCTATCTTCTCTACAATCTCTTGAGTATTGGCAATAGCCTCAGGAATATCTGCAAAAAGTCTAGCCATCTGCTGGGGTGATTTTAGATAAAATTCATGAACGGAGTGACGCATGCGATTTGGATCATCATAAAGCTTATTCATTCCAATACACATAAAGGCTTCATGGTACTGGGCATCTCCAGGATATGTATAGTGAGTATCATTGGTTGCAATAATCTTTATCCCTGTTTCACTAGATATTTTCAGTATCTGTTCATCTATATAGAGTTGATCTCCTATGCCATGACGCATAAGTTCCAAATAAAAATCATCGCCAAAAATCCCTTTGTACTCATTTGCTACTGCTAAAGCACCCTCATATCCCAATGCACCATTTTTTACATTTTTTTCATTTTGCAAATTCAGATGCCAATTCACCTCACCTTGCAAACATGCAGAAGTACAGATTATTCCTTCGCTGTGAGTGGCTAGTTCCTTTTTGTTGATTCTTGGAAAATAGTAAAAGCCATCAATAAAAGCTTTTGAAGAGAGATACATAAGATTCTCATAGCCCTTTTTATTTTTAGCAAATAAACAGATATGAAATCTTTGTTTTGTAGATTTATCATCAAGTGTCTCACCATTATGAATATAGCCTTCCATGCCTATGATAGGTTTAATATCAGCAGCTTTCATCTGATGATAAAAGTCGATTGCACCAAACATATTGCCATGATCCGTCATAGCTACAGATGTCATTCCAAGCTCTTTAACACGAGAAACTAAATTTGATAGTTTGTTTGCTCCATCAAGTAGAGAATATTCGGTATGAAGATGCAGATGTGTGAAAGGTTGTATGCTCAAAATTAAGTCCTAAAAATTATAAATTATTGGAATTATTATAGTAGGTTTGTCTTAATTTATCGTAAATCACTAAAGAATCAAAACTCGATACTAATTTCTACTGAGTGTAGTGTTTGATTTAGTATAATATCTCAAAAAAATTGGATTTTAATAAATCCCAAATAATTCCATAAGGATTTATAAAATTTATCTATGCTTGTGCTTAAGGGATGTTTAGTAAAAATTTTAAGCCACCTTATTGGTGGTGTAAATTTTTAATGA
>JAYEGN010000203.1:0-8363 GCA_034659115.1 Campylobacterota bacterium | reverse complement strand
TCTTTATCTACAATCTCTATAATAGCTTTCCAAATATCATATAGTTTAGTGTGATGTATTCCATTTTCTATTTCATCTATAAGTACTGTGCCATTGCTATTGGCTAGTAAGGTACATAATATTTCTATAAATCTATTTGTTCCCTCTCCTAGTTCAGAGGAGACTAATGAACGATTTGGATTTGATAATGTGATTCTTAAAACAGGTTTTTTTTCTTTTAATTGAGGTTCTATTTATGGGGAGCATTATAGTTTCTAAAGCTTCTTAAGTTATCACTACTTTCCATTTTAAAGAGCCTTGCGATTATGAACAGTTTGCTGATGTGCTTTTATGCAAAAAGCTTTGGTATTAGGACATAAGGACATTGAGGTGACAATGACAACTTTAACCTAGCCCTGTGATACTCATCTCGCCCAAAGCAGGGGGTGAGTTGTCGTTGTCGACTGAGACCTACTCTTTCATCTCGGTAATCTGCTTAACAAGCTCAGTCAGAGTTGGTAAGTATAGATTCTCTACCCTACGCATTCAAACTTGAAATATTTCTTTAACAAAAACGGCGGAATAACCGTTGTGATAATAATGACAAAAATAAGCATAGCATAGATATCATTTGGTAATACACCATTGACTCGTCCCATCTCAGCAAATATAAGCCCCACTTCACCTCTAGGAATCATCGAGATACCTATCATCGCATTGTTTCTCAGTGAGTGCTGAAAGATAAAAAATGCTCCTATAAACTTACTGATAAAACCTAAAAAGATGAAAACACTACTCATAATCCAAAAGGCTGAAGAGCTAAAGTCAATCACACTCAAATCCATGGAGAGTCCAACCATAACAAAAAAGATAGGAGTGAAAATCTGTATAATTGGTGTCATACTAGATTTAACATCATCAACAAGTCCTTCATTTTTACGTAGCATTACACCAAAAGGTAAAAAGAAGCGTCGTGAGAGTGCAACACCAGCAACAAAAGAACCCAAAATCGCAGGAGCTCCGATGTGGTGTGACAGGTAAGCAAAAAATAGAATCAATGCAATAATAATCGTAGGCATATATCCAGGTAGTTTGCTTTGAGCATGATACTTGAAGATGAAATATGATATAACTTTGGCTAGTAGCGGTGCGAAAATAAGGAATCCAAATATCATTGCAGAGACCTCTATAGTATGTTGATAACTCATCTCCGTTGTCGTTGAAAAATCATAGATAAAGACCAGTAAAATAATCCCTATAATATCATCAATAACCGCTGCACCGATGACTATCTGGGCTATGTTAGTCTTTTCCATATTGATATCTCTTAGGACTCGAAGGGTGATACCTATGCTTGTAGCCGTCATCGTCCCACCAATAAACAAAGAGATGTTTAGTGAGAGACCAAAGAGAAAATAGGAGACAATAACTCCCAAAGAAAAAGGAAGAACAACCCCTGCAATAGCAACAACAAACGATTTCATTCCAGCATCTTTGAGTCGCTCAAAGTCGGTTTCTAATCCTACTTCAAACAGGAGCAGTATAATCCCTATCTCTGCAAGTATCTTGAGTATCTCATTGGGTTCAACAATGCCAAACACCGATGACCCCAACAGCACACCAGCAAAGAGTTCCCCCAATACAGAGGGGATGCCATACCGTGCAAAAAGCTCCCCTAATACTCTCGCTAGAATCAATATCAAAAATAGTGTAAGAAAAAAGTTATCTAGTTCCATAATGGCATATTATAGCAAGTTCTAAATAGGATATAGGTTTCTAATTAAACTTAATGCTCATCATGGTTATGTTTGAGTGATTTAATTATGCCCCTTTTTTATAAATGCGATAAAGTCATCATTTGCTAAACCTTTTGAATAGACAAAGCCTTGTCCCCATTGGCAATCTAAATCTATTAATATATTCTCTTGTTTGTTATCTTCTATCCCTTCTGCTATCACTTCATATCCTAAATCTTTTGATAGTTGAATAATCGCATGGGTAATTGCACAATCTTTTTTATTTAATGATATATCATCTATAAAGGATTTATCTATTTTTATAGTATCAATTGGCAACTTTTTGAGATAACTCATAGAGGAGTAGCCCGTACCAAAATCGTCTATTGAAATCTTAAATCCAAAAGATCTAAGTCTTGCAAGAATTTTTATATTTTCTTCTAAATTTTCTACAATAGAGTGTTCGGTTAATTCTAACTCAATATTTTTAGGTAAAATATCGTTTTTTTCTACTCTATTGATAAGGTACTCTACAATATCTTCTTGTACTAATTGTATACTTGAGATATTGACAGAGATAACTTCTATACCTAAATTTAAATTTTGCCATTGCTTAAAAACTTGACATGCTTTTTCAAATACAATATATCCAATATCAACAATCATCCTATTTTCTTCTGCAATAGGTATAAACTCAGTTGGTGATATTACTCCTATCTCTTGATCTGTTAATCTTATTAATACTTCACAACTGTTACATTGATGTGATTTTAGGTTATATTTAGGTTGAAAAACAAAATCAAAACCATTATTTTTAACAGCAACTCTTAGTGCATCTTCAATTTTCAATTTTCTTGTAAGTATCGTATTTAAATTTTCAGTATAAAACTGATAGTTATCTCTTCCCTTTTCTTTTGCATGATACATTGCACTATCAGCATTTTTCATGAGTTGGGATATCGTTGTACCATCATTTGGGTATATTGATATACCAATACTAGCGGTAGTATGAAGTTGATTATTAGATATATGTATTGGCTTTCTAACTATGGCTAATAATTTATCAATAATATTAGATATATTTTGAATATCTTGAATAGATTCTAGTAAGATTACAAACTCATCTCCACCTATTCTAGCAATGGTATCGACATCTCTTAGTACACTTTGCATTCTTGTAGCAACTATTTTTAACATTTCATCACCAACTAAATGACCGAGTGTATCATTAATATTTTTAAATTTGTCAAAATCTATAAATAAGATGGCTAAAGAGGTTTTATCACGATTTGCTACTTTGATGGCATGGGAAGCTATCTCTTCAAATTTTGCTTTATTTGGTAATGAAGTTAAAAAATCATGAGATGCCAAATATTGTGCCTCTTTTTGTGATGTAATATCTAGTCTAATTGCACTGTACCCTATAATATTATGATCTTTATCATAATCAGCAGAGATGACGGCATCAACCCAATAATATCCTCCATCTTTTTTAATGTTTTTAATTTCACCTCTCCATGTCTTACCTGTTTGTATGGTTTCCCACAAATTCTTAAAAGTATTTTTGGACATATCAGGATGTCTTACTATGCTATGTGGTTGATTCAATAACTCTTTTTCAGAATAACCACTAATACTCATAAAAGCTTGGCTAACATAAGTTAAATTACCTTTAGTATCTGTTTTTGATGAGATGACATAGTGGTCTAGAAGACCACCTAAATTTTTAAGTTCCTTATTTTTATCATCCACAGTAAGTTCTAATTTATCAGCAACAGTAAGAAGCTCATTTTCTCTTTTACTCATCTTTTGAAATAGATAAAATAGAATAAGTCCAAAAGTAATAATTATAAGTAATATAATATAGTTTCTCATTACTCTATGACCTACTAATTCATCGTTTAATGGTGTGGTAACTTCTAAAACACCTCTTTTATCTCCTAATTTCCATTTGTTTTTTCGCCAAGTTCTATCTGTATGTTTATTATGACAATTTACACATGATAGGTCAGTCATATAATCAGTTGTTGCAACTCTTAGTACTTCTTTACCATCTATAACATCTCTTTTGATATATATGCCATCTTTATTCTCTTTTGTATATTTGATGGCTTCTTTTTGAAAAGAAGTTAAGACTCTATCTTTTCTATTTGTAAAAGGGTAATCGCTGTATAAATTATAAGTAAGTCCTGTATTTTCACTAAATATTTTGCTTAAATCATGAATGGTAGTGGTAGGAAGTGGCAACTGACCATCTACTCCCCAATGATCATAATTAAACTTTAAATTTGGTGCATATTTCTTGACATCATCTACAACAACATCAACACAATAAGCTCTTGTAAGTTTGATTTGTTCAGCAGTATGCTTACTGTGTTTAATAATAGTTTTTATTGTATATTGTTCTGTAAGATAGGGGATAAAGAAGAATAGTACAGATACCATTGCAACTGCAGCGATAACGATAGAGTTTATAACACTATGATTTTTTAAACTTTTTTCATTTTTCATTCCACTCTCACTAGATTAATGTAAAATATTATACAAAAATAATATTAAATGTATTGATAATGAGCATTATACATCTACTATCGCCTTTTAGCAATTAAATAGCTCGTTAGAATAGCAAAACCTAATTCTCATCACAAGGATTCCAAGATATATGGATACACTCTTCATGTTTAAGGGCTTTGGATTTTAGTAACTTATATTGTGTAATTTCCCCCTTTTTATTAACAGTAGCTTTATATTTGAATTTTTTACAATAACCATTATCTTCATACTCAATAATAGCCTCATACCCTTTGGATGTTTTACGGTAAAGGTCTCCACTCTTTTTATTGTTAAGCCATAAGACTGCCTGTAGTTCAGCAGGAGTGTCTATTTCTCCTAAAAATCCTATGATATCTTCTACCATATTCATACGCAGTATCTTTCCTTGGTCATCTATGGTAAATCCATTATATAAATAATGACAACCTACACCGTCACTTTGTATATCATGAATAACAATATTACTTTTAGAAGAGATATTTGGAGTGAGTTTATGAAATTTTTTTACTATTTTTGAATCAAAAGAAGTTAAAGGTGTTCGGTATAAAGATAAAACACTCTTATAGGACTTTCTTTTAAGTTTATTTTTTTCATTAACAGCATATTGTCTAACATCAAGGTACTCAATACCTTCTTGGAGGTTAAAAGCACTAACAGGGTACTGGCTTATATGTTTAAGTGATTTCCATCTCTCTTTTGCTTGAATTTCTGTTGTGAGTAGTATAAGTAATAATATACTAAGTATAGATATTTTCTTCATTTCTTTCCTTTTACTAATACTTTATTATACATCTTATATTATAATATACTTCATACAAATAATTTAAATTAAAGGTACAAAATGAAATATATACTAATCGTCCTATTAACACTCTCATCTTATGGGTTTGATTATCAGCTTAAACCTGTAAAAGTAGCCAATGATGTGTACTGTTTTTTTGGAAAGCTTGAAAATATAAATAAGGCAAACGGTGGAAATATGGTAAATACCTGTTTTGTAGCAACAAAAGAGGGCTTTGTTGTCATAGACAGTGGACCTACTTATGAGTATGCTTCTCAAGTATTTGATCAGATGCAAAAAATAGCAAAGCTACCTGTAAAGTATGTCATTAGTACACATGAACATGATGACCACTGGTTAGGTAATAGCTTTTATAAGAGTAAAGGAGCATCTATTGTTGGTCCAAAAGCGTATGATGAAAATGTAGTTGTAGGTATGGAGACAAGGATGCAAAGAGTTTTAGGAAAAGAGCTTTACGGTAAAACAAGCATAGTAAAACTAGACACCGTAGTAGATGACAATTTAACACTCACACTTGGAGATAAGCATTTTGTTATTAAACAGTTTGTTAAACATGCCCATACTGAGGGTGACCTTGTTATACACTTAGAAGAAGAGCGTGTAGTATTTGCTGGAGATGTTGTTTTTAATGGAAGAGTTACTTCCATACGTGATGGTTCTATTATAGGCTCCTTAAAGGTCCTTGACTATATAGATGCTTTGAAGCCTAAAGTGATAGTCGGTGGTCATGGAAGTAAAACAGATGTCAATGCTACTGCCTCTCTTAGAAATTATCTTACAGATATGAAAAAAGAGATTTTAGAAATGATAGAAAATGATGTCTCAATACACGAAATAACAGAAAAAGTCATAATGCCAAAATACAAAGAGATGAAACTCTATGACGTTTTACACAAGAGCAACGTAGAACACGCTTATGAAGAACTAGAGATGTATGATGCGGACGATGAATAGAGTCTATATTTCTAATGCATAATACGAGATAATCCAATAAAACAATATAGGAAAACAGATGAAATTAGAAAATATAGTACCTTGGGGACGGAATTTGACTGAGTATGTGGCGATGTTTCAGCTTACAAACGATGACTTGAATTCAAAATTACTAGGCTGTGGTGATGGACCAGCTAGCTTTAATACGGAGGTAGATCTTAATGATGGTTCAGTGGTCTCTGTTGACCCTCTGTATGCGTATAGTAAAAAAGAGATTATGCAGCGTATAGATGACATTACTGAAGAGGTCATGGATCATGTAGTTAAAAATAAAGAGAATTTTATATGGAAAAGCATCACCAGTACAGGGATGCTGTTTGAGATGCGTATAGAAGCGATGACAGAGTTTTTAATGGACTACAATGAAGGAAAAGAAGAGGGTAGGTATGTAACTGGTGAGTTACCTGAACTCTCTTTTGAAGATGAACAGTTTGACTTAGCTCTAAGCTCTCATTTTCTTTTTCTCTATAGTGACCATTTAGATGAAGCGTTTCATTTGCAGTCTATTGTAGAGATGCTAAGAGTTGCTAAAGAGGTAAGAGTTTTCCCATTGGTAGATTTAAAAGGTGAGAAGTCCACTCATGTAGATGCTGTTATGAAAGAGCTTGAAAACCTTGGCTTTAAAGCAACAGTTGTCAAGACAGGCTACGAGTTTCAAAAAGGTGCAAATGAGATGTTGAAGGTAACAAAATAGAATCTATTTTTACATAAACCTCTTAGTCCTAGAAGTAGCTGTAGCTTCTAAAGGGTTATCTGGCCAGTAGTGTTTTTTGTATTTTCCTCGTAACTCTTTTTTAACATCACTGTAACTGTTGTTCCAAAAGCTCTCTAAGTCTTGGGTTATCTGCATGGGTCGCATGGCTGGGGAGAGTAGGTGTATCATGAGGGGTACTTCTCCTTGCATGACTTTTGGTGTCTCTTTAGTTCCAAACATCTCTTGTAGGCGTGCTGCTAAGATGGGTTGAGTGGGGTTAGCGTAGTCTATGGTTACATGAGAACCACTGGCCACTTTTTGTTTGGCAGGGGCTAAGAAGTCTAACTCTTGGGTCTGTTTAAAGCTTAGTTGTCCTAGTAAAATGTTGTGTAAATCTAAGTTTTTACAAGCCTTTAGTGTACTAATGCCTGCAAGGTAAGGAGCTAGCCACTCATCCATGTTTTCTAAAAGGTACTGACTGCTAAAGTTTGGAAAATCTTTGCCGTGGTGGTTGACAAAGTTCACTCTGCTTTTTAGTGCTAGTGCCTCCTTACTCCAGTTGAGAACTTCTAGTCCTAAGGCTTCCAACTCATCTAAAAGTACTTCAATCACTTCATCACTTTGAGTCGTTCTAACTTGTACTTCCTTTAAGACAATAGCACCCAAGCATGAGATTTTACGCACCTCTACTCTTTGGAACTCCTCATTCCAAGTGACTGCGTCTCTCTCTTCTATCTGCTCTTTGAGATGGGTTTCTATCTCATTTCGATTTAGCTCTATGGCTTTATGTATGAACGCATTGGTTGTTTTGGCATTTAAGTCAGAGATGACTAAAAACTGTGTATTAAATAGTTCATCATCGTTGTGAAGCATTGCACCTTTACCATTGCTAAGAAGGTAAGTGCCTCTGTTGGCATGGCGAAGTAGTGCTATCCTATCTGGGTAGGCAAAAGCTAGAAGTACTCCAAGTATCTCTGCGTTTAAGTTTGTTTTTTGTACTTTTTCTATGCGTTTGGCATGGGTTAAAATTATGCGACACTGTTTTAAGTCAACATATTTGGCATGAACACTTTTTCCTTGAGCCACATCATGTAGAACCTGTATGCGTTCTTTAATATCAGAGTTGTTACGTCCATCACGGTAGATATCTTTTTCGGTAATGAGTACGGCTAAAAGTGAAGCTTCATAAGAGCACTCTAACTCTTGGGCTTTGAGTACCATGTGAGCAAGTCTTGGGTGCAAACCAAAACGGCTCATGGCTTTTCCATGTGCTGTTATGCAAGCTTTTTTGTCTAATGCACCAAGCTGTATAAGCAGTAACTTGGCATGGGCTAGAGCAGTGGAGGGTGGTAAATTTAGCCATGTAAGAGCTGTGATGTCATCGTTACCCCAAAGGGCAAGTTCTAGTACCATTTGTGTGAGGTCAGCTTGGAGTATTTCTGCTGTGTCATGCTGTAGTAGTATTTTGGATTTGTGCCAAATGTGGTATGCTTTACCACTACTTAACCTACCAGCTCTACCTGCTCTTTGTGTAGCAGAATCTTTAGATATAAAGTGACGCTCTAATGTATTCATACCAGAGAAAGGACTAAAAACAGAGATGTTT
>JAYEGN010000202.1:0-8365 GCA_034659115.1 Campylobacterota bacterium | reverse complement strand
ATAAGTTGAATCTCTTTTTATGTTTGGTTTTTGTCGTAAATTATTATAACATTTGAAAGTATGATTCAACTTTTTTAACAATTATAAAATTAAATTAGCTGCTTTTGTGGGAATCTGCAAGTGGCTCCAGAGGAAGAAATTATGATTAAAATATATCAAAGTATTGAAAATACAAAAAGATTAACTCAAATTGTAGCTATTTTATATAAGAATGGATTTAATGATGTTGTCAAAAAAATAAATTTTGATGAGAGTTTTAAACTTCCTGTTTTTCATGATTTAAGTAAAGATAATTTAACTAAAAGTCAAAGAGTTAAAAAAACTGTAGAAGAGTTAGGTCCTACATTTATTAAACTGGCTCAAATGCTTTCTACGAGACCTGATTTAATATCTTTAGAGTTGGTTTATGAGTTTGAAAAACTTCAAGATAGTGTTAGCCCTATAGATATTGATGAGATTATTCCTGTATTTAAAGAAGAGTTTGGTAAAGAACAAAATGAAATCTTTACCGAGCCCTTAAAATTGTTGGCAACTGCCTCTATTGGTCAAGTTTATAAAAGCAGACTTCTAAATGGTGATATTGTTGTAGTTAAAGTTTTAAAACCAAAGATTGATAAAGTAATTAAAAATGATATAGATATTTTGAAAAAGATTGCTTCAGTGTTTGATAGTGCCTTTGTAGATTATGGAATCAACTCAATACTAGATATCATAAAAGAGTTTGAAGGTAGCATTAAAAATGGATTGAACTTTAAGCTTGAGACAATGAATTTAACTAGATTTGAGACTCTATTTAAAGATGATGATAGGATAAAGGTTCCAAAACTTTATAAAGAGTACTCAACAAATAAGATTATTACAATGGAGTTTATTGACGGAATTAAAGTTTCAGACATAGAACAACTAAATCAAAATGGTATTAATACAAAAGAGATAGCAAAAAAAGGTTTTGAACTGCTTTGTGAGCAAATTTTTAAACATAGATTTTTTCATGCAGACCCACATCCTGGGAATATATTTATTACACTTGATTCAAAAGTTTCTTTTATAGATTTTGGAATGATGGGTTCTATCAGCAAAAAAGAACAACAGATACTTTTGGAACTCATCTATCATTTATCGCAAAGAGATGAAGAGAAAGCTTCATTAGATATTTTAAATATGACAAACTATCCAGATGATATTGATACAAATAGTTTTACCAAAGATATGAGCAGGGTTATTAGTACTTATATGTATGCGAACTTAAAAGATATAAATATCAAAGAACTTTTCAATGATATGACTAGCTTAGTATCAAAACACCATATCTCTTTTAAAAACGACTATTACCTTTTCTTTAAGGCGATAACAACAATTGAAGGAGTTGGAAGAAACCTAGATTCTAACTTTAATGCAGTAGAGCAGATAAAACCAATAGTTATGGATTTCTACAAAGAGCAGTTCTTACTGAAAAATATATTTAAAAAAGTAAAAGAGTTACCAAAAGAGATAATAGATTTCTTAAATTACACACCTAGTGATTTAAAAGAAATTTTTAAACAGATGAAGAGTGGTAGATTTAAAGTTGAGCTTGAACATATTGGATTGCAAAGGATGGAAGAATCTATTGAAAAATCATTTAATAGACTCTCACTCTCAATTGTAATTGCTTCAATTTTAATTGGTTCAGCACTGCTTTTACTGGCTAAAACACCACCACTGATTTATAATATACCAATTTTAGGACTAGCTGGTTTTATTGTTGCTCTGATTATGAGCTTTATATTAATCATATCTATTTTTAAAAAGGGAAGAGTTTAATGAAAAATTTTGCTTATATTGGAATATTATGTGCCGTTATGAGCTATGGCAGTACATTAGAAGAGATGATAACTTTAAGTGAAAAAAATCCATCAATTAAGGCTGCTTTACATCAAGCTAAAGTTTATAAAAGTTTACACTCTGCAGCACAATCAGAAAACTATCCTTCACTTGACATATCTTATGGAGGAACTTATCTTCATGAAGATCCAGTCATGTATCTCAATAGCTCATTTGCTGGCTTGCCTCCCGGTACTGAGATGCAAGTACAAGCTAGAAATCTTTATGTTGGAGCCGTTAAATTAACTTATCCGCTTTTTACTGGATTTGCAGTTACAGCTCAGATAGATAAGTCAAAACTTCGCATGAAAAGAGCTTCACTTGAAGCAGAAGATGCAAAAAGAAATTTGTATATAAATATCGTACAAGCATATACGACTGCACTGAGCTTAAAACATCTTATAGATTCAGAGCAAAAGGCATATGAAGCAACACAAAAAAGTTATGATAAAGCAAAAGCTTTTTTTGATTTGGGAATGAGTTCATCTGCGGAACTTTACCGTATTGAAGCAAATTTAAATGCTATTAAAGCCAAGCAAATACAAACAGACAATGGTTATAAAATTGCTTTGAGCCAATTATCATTAATGACAAAAGAAAAAATTATGGATGTAAAAGTTTTACCAAATATAGAAGAACTTTCACTTGAAAAATTAACCAAGCAAGCACTACAAAACCGCCCTGATTTACAAGCATTACGATTGATGGTTAAAGAGCAACAGAGTGAAATAGATTTGGCAAAAAGCAGTTACTATCCTAGTGTTGCACTTTTTGCTCAAGCATCACAAGTTGGTGACACACTTGAACTAGATGGTGATGGTTACACTAATAAAGATAGAAGTGCTGCTGGATTTAGTATAAATTACAATCTATTCTCTGGATTTAAAACACAAAGTCAGATTGAAGCAGCACGAGAAGCAAAATTGAGTGTTGAGCTCAGTTTACAGGCTTATACACAAAAGATAAAAACTGAAATCTATGAGAGCCATTTAACATACAAGTCACTTTTAGGTGCATTTGAAGCCGCAAAAGCTCAAGTTAAGGCGCAAGAGGCTTATGAGAAACTGGTCTTGGGGCAGTTTGAAAATCAATTGGCTGATGCAGATACACTAAGTCGTGCTATATCATCATCAGCAATGTCTCGTGCTTCATTGATTTCAATAGATGCTAAACTTTACGCAGCTTATGCTAAAGCACTTCTACAGGTTGATAATAAAACTTTTTTAAATACAATAAAAAGTACGAAGGAATAATATGCTTAAGAAATATGGACTAGTTTCAGTTATAACAATTTTGTTGGCTATGTCAGTTCTGTTTATTTATAAAAAGATAAACCCTCAAACATTGCCAGATAACCTTATTAGTGGGATGGGGAGACTTGATGGAGATATTATTTTATTAAACACTAAATATCCAGGACGAATCCAAGAAATTTTAGTAGAAGATTCTCAAGAAATAAAAAAAGGTGAAGTAGTTGCGAGTTTACAAAGTGATGAATATCAAGCAAAACTTCGAGCTATAAACAGGAGTATCAATTCAGCAAAAGATGGATTAATTGCGATGGAATATGAGTACGACATTGCAAAAGAGAGTATACCTATTGAGATAAAAAGAGCAAGTGAAGCTGTTGAAATATCAATATCTCAAAAAAATGAACTTAACGATTCTATCTCAAGCTTAAAAGAAGTAGTTGAGCAGGACAAAAGAGATTATACTCGAACAGAAGCACTATATAAAAAAGAACTGATTGGTAAACAAAAGCTAGAACTTGTAAAATTAAAGTTACTTAGTGATACTAATCAACTCTCAGGACTAAAACAGAAAAAAGTCCAATTAGAAAAAAGTATCATAATCGCAAAAGATACAGTTAAACTAGCTCAAACTCAAAAGAAAAAACTACTCTCTATTCGTGCAAATATTAATGCAACTCAGAATAAGATAGAGGCGTTAAAGGCAAACCGAGAAGAACTAAAAATCATAATCTCTCAGTTAACTATTAAATCCCCAATAGATGGAGTAGTAATAGAAAAAGTGGCTAATGTTGGTGAGGTAATTGGTTCTGGCATGATAGTAGCAACCTTAATTGAGCCGAGCTCTCTTTATCTTAAGATGTTTGTTGATACTCTCGAAAATGGAAAAATTACAATAGGTAATAAGGCAGTTATATTTTTAGATAGTAATCCAAATATAGCTATAGATGCTAAAGTTGTAAAAATAGCTCAAAAAGCTGAATTCACTCCAAAAGAGGTTAATGTAAAGAGTGATAGGATTCAGCACATGTATGCAGTACACATTAAACCTATAAAAACAAATAAACTATTTAAAATTGGTCTTCCAGCCATAGGTGTTATCTCTGTCGATGATATGGGTTTACCTAGTAATCTAAATGAGATTCCAGAGATTTAAGGCAGGTCATGTTATCTATAAACAGTGTCTCAGTCCATTATAAAAATAAAATTGCTCTGCATCCTGTAAGTTTTAGTGCTTATGGGGGAGAGATACTTGGATTTATCGGAGCTGATGGTTCAGCAAAAAGTTCTCTTATGCATGCTATTGCAGGGATAGTTAGATTTAACGGAGAGATAGTTTATAAAGGTGTCACTTTTAAAAACCAGAAAGAATCTGAAAAGATAAAAGGAGATATTGGTTTAATGCCTCAGGGTATTGGACTAATGCTTTATGATTCACTCACTATAGAAGAACATTTAGAATTCTTTAGCGATATTTGGGGTTTAAAACAAAATGATGAATTTGAAACATATAAAAAGCGTCTGATTCATATGGCTGGACTTGAAAGATTTCAAAAACGATTAGCCGGAAACCTAAGTGGGGGTATGAGGCAAAAGCTCTCTCTAGTCTGCACGCTTTTACATAAACCCAAACTTTTACTATTGGATGAACCAACAACAGGAGTTGACCCTTTGAGTAGGATTGAATTGTGGGAGATACTTCATGATATTGTTAAAAATGAAAATATCATCTGTATAGTTAGTACAGCCTATATGGATGAGGCGGCTAAGATGAATGGTGTAATACTATTTAACGATGGAAAAGTAATCGCTCAGGGTAAGGCTGATGAGTTGATTGATAGCATGAGATCATATACTTATGAAGAGAGTAAAGAGATACTAAGTGATATTATTTCAGTAGCAGGGTTTAGCTACTCGTTAAAACCTTTAAAACTTCCAAAGAAAGAACCTACTCTCGAAGCTCTATTTTTTGTGGATTTCTTAAAACAAAATAGAGTTTTACCTACTATAGACATTAAAGCAAAAGAGTTAAATCATAACGGGGATTTGCCAGTAATGCAAGCCAAAAATCTTACAAAAAGATTTGATGGTTTTGTGGCAAACGATTCTGTTTCTATGGTACTTAAAAAAGGAGAGATTGTAGGTCTTTTGGGACCAAATGGCGCAGGGAAAACAACATTTTTAAAAATGCTTCTTGGATTGATTCCTATAGATGAAGGTGAGCTTGATTTATTGGGAGAGAGTATTAAGAGTAGAGAAGACAGGCGTAAGTTAAAAGGTCAAATAGGTTATGTCAGTCAACACTTTTCACTTTATAAGAAGATGACACTGAGAGAAAACCTTCTTTATTTTGCAAAAATGCATCAAATTAAAGATGAAAAAACTTCCTATTTAATAGATGAGTATGCTACTGCTCTTGGCTTTAAGAACTATCTTGATAAGTTTTCTACAGAGTTGCCTTTAGGAATTAATCAGCGTCTCTCTGTTGCAGCTGCACTAATGCATGAACCTGTCGTACTATTTTTAGATGAGCCGACATCTGGTGTAGATACTGTAACAAGAGCTGTCTTTTGGGAAATAATGTATAAACTAAAAACTCATTGGAATATTTCCATATTAATCACAACGCATTATATGAGTGAAGCATCTTATTGTGATAGAGTTGTTTTACTAAAAGATGGTAAAAAAGTAGCAGATGACACTGTTGAAGCACTCTATTCCACCCACAGTGATGCCCAAACATTTGAAGATATATTTATGTCATATTGTAGAGGACCTAATGGTAATGGTGGCGTATTATGAAGCTATCTGTAATAAAAGCTTATTTTAAAAAAGAGATTAAAGAGTTAGTACGGGAAAAACTCATTATATATCTTTATGTTATCCCATTTTTATTTCTTCTTCTTTTTGGTTATGGAATAAGAATGGAAGTATTTGGGAGTAGAACACTTGTTATTGATCATGATAGAAGTGCACTCTCTTATGGACTTGCAAGTAAATTTGAAAACTCAAAATATTTTAACACAGAAGTGCAAACACTCTCCGAGAGTGAAGCATTAAAACTTATAAAACTAAACAAGAAAGACTTGATTGTAATTATCCCTTCAAATTTTCAAAAACATTTGCAAAAAGGACAAAAAGTTCATCTTGGAGTTTTTACTGATGGCACATTTCCACTTCGTGCTAAAACCATTGAAGGCTATGCAATAGGTTCTATTTATAGCTTCTTTTTAGAAAAATTTGAAAATCATCTTGATTTAAAAGGTTTAATCACTATTAATCAAAGATACCTTTTTAATCAAGCAATGCGTGATGAGGAGATGATTATTCCCGGGCTTATAGCATTTATTTTTCTTGTTATTCCTGCGATAATGGCAGCATTTTTAGTAGTAAGAGAGAAAGAAAAAGGCACTATTTTTAATTTTTATGCTTCACCTATAAAGAAAGAGGAGTATCTCTTTGCAAAATTAATCCATATATTCTTTTTACAGAGTTTTAATATTATTATTTTGTGGCTGATAGCCATATACCTGTTTGATGTTCCTTTTAGGGGTAGTTTCACTCTTTATTTTGCATCTACAATGATTTATATCATAATCAGTGCTTCAATTGGTTTATTGGCTTCTGTTGTAACATCAACTCAAATTGTAGCGATTATTTTTGTTGCGATTGTGACTGTTATACCCGGGTTTTTATATTCGGGGATGATTATGCCAATTAGCTCAATGGGTGGAGAAGCATATATAGTTGCGCATCTTTACCCTGTAATGTATCTTACCCATTTGATGCAAGATGTATTTCTTGTTGGTGATGGGCTGGACTCAGATCAAAATATTCTTTATCTCCTGATATTAGTAGGCTATGCCGTTGTGCTTTTTACTCTCTCTTATCTACTACTGAAAAAGAGGCTTTCATGAAAATATTTCTTGCCATCCTCAGAAAAGAACTTTTAGTATTTATGAGAATGCCGGCTCTTGTCGTGCTTATTTTATATATTTTTACTATAGAGATTTATGTTGCCGGAGCAGGTATAACACTAGAAGCGAAAAATATCAGTGTGGGTGTGGTTGATTACAGTCCTCAAGTTGTTAGTACAAAAATTTTAAATCATCTGCATGAACCACAATTTAAACATCCGATACACTATTCATCTCAAGAGGAACTATTTCAAGATATAAAAAATAAAAAAATTATGCTTGGTATTGTTTTTGAGAGTGATTTTGAAAAGAGAGTTTATGCACAAGGTGGAGTAAAAATAAATATACTTCTTGATACCACTGCATCCGCACAAGCTTTTCTCGCCCAACTCTATTTGCAAAATATAATTTATGACTTTCAAAAAGTTATGGATATATCTCCAATTATTATTGATAACCATAAACTATTTAATCCAAATGCCAAGTTTACATATTTTATGTCTATAACTGAGCTATTGGCCATTATAACTCTTCTTGCAGTACTTCTGTCTGCTTCTGTTTTTGTGAATGAGAAGGAGGAAGGCACATGGGATTTAATGCTACTAATGCCGGTAGATGCAAAAATAATTATTTTAGCTAAAATAATTTCACAGGTTATCATTATAATGGTTGGAACTATAATAGCTGTAGGCTTGGTGATATTTGCTGTTTTTGATGCACCTTTTAATGGTTCATTCTTTGTATTTTTACTTCTAACTTTCTTTTATACATTTACTACCGCAGGAATGGGTCTTTTTGTTGCAGCAGTATCTAATACCATCATGGAAGTAGCGCAACTTGCAATTTTGTTAATGTTACCAATAATTTTTCTTAGTGGAGCATGGACACCAACTTATGCTATGCATCCGATATTAGATTGGTTATCTTATCTTTCACCACTTCGTTATTATATTGAAGGTACACAAAGCATCTTTTTCAGAGGTACAGATATCTTTGATTTATGGCCATATTTCTTAGGTGTCATATCAATAGGAAGTATTCTTTTCTGGTTTGGTGTACGAAAAATAGGGAAATTATTTTAATGAAACAAAAATATAGTTGTTTATTAGTTTTTTTCTCATTAACCCTAAATGCTGACCAGTTCTCATTTTTATTTTATAATGACTTTGTTGCAGGAACAGATAGACATTTTACAAATGGGGTGAGTTTGAGTTGGATTGATGATTCATTTGGAGATGTAAATGAGACTAAAGCAAATAGCTATAGTGATTTTGTATATGGAGTGGCTGATACGCTCTCGTTTGGTATACTAGATGGTTCAAAGCAGCATTATGC
>JAYEGN010000201.1:0-30408 GCA_034659115.1 Campylobacterota bacterium | reverse complement strand
AAGATAAAAACACAGCATAAGTAAGATTCTAAGCAGTATAGAAAATTAATCTAAAAAAGAAATTTACCAAATAGTATGACAATATGCCATATTTTTTATATAATACAAAAAAATTTCATATAATTACTCAAAATTTAAAAGAAGTGAGCCTCAGATGGACGCAAATAAACAAAAATCATTGGACCTAGCGATGAAACAGATTGATAAAGCATTTGGTAAAGGTGCATTGATGCGTCTTGGTGATAAGAACATTGAACCGATTAAATCTATTAGCACAGGCTCAATTGGGCTTGATTTAGCACTTGGAATAGGTGGTGTTCCACAGGGAAGAGTTGTTGAGATATATGGACCTGAGAGTTCAGGTAAAACAACTTTGGCACTTCAGATAACGGCAGAGTGTCAAAAAGTTGATGGGGTTTGTGCTTTTATAGATGCCGAACATGCGCTTGATGTAGTTTATGCTAAAAACCTTGGTGTTGATGTTGAAAACCTTTTGGTGTCTCAGCCAGATTATGGTGAGCAAGCTCTTGATATTGTTGAAACTATCGCAAGAAGTGGTGCGGTTGATTTGATAGTTATAGATTCTGTTGCTGCCTTGACTCCAAAAGTTGAATTAGAGGGTGAGATGACAGATCAGCAAGTTGGTGTTCAAGCTCGACTTATGTCAAAAGCTCTTCGTAAACTAACAGGTGTACTTAGCAAGATGAACTGTACTGTAATATTTATTAATCAAATTCGCATGAAAATTGGTATGATGGGGTATGGTTCTCCTGAAACAACAACAGGTGGAAATGCGCTAAAGTTTTACTCTTCTGTTCGTATAGATGTACGCCGTATCGCTTCATTAAAGCAGGGTGAAAGTCAGATAGGAAATCGTGTTAAAGCAAAGGTTATTAAAAACAAGGTAGCTCCACCATTTCGTCAAGCAGAGTTTGATATTATGTTTGGTGAAGGAATCTCAAAAGAGGGTGAGTTGGTTGATTATGGCGTTAAACTTGACATTATTGATAAGGCTGGAGCTTGGTTTTCTTATGAAGAATCAAAGCTTGGTCAAGGTCGAGAAAATGTTAAACAGAAGTTTAAAGATGAGCCAGAGTTAGCTTTAGAGATAGAAGAAAAGATTAAAGTTGCAATGGGCATCAGTGATGTTATGATTATGGACACTGCGGAGATTAATGATTCAGATGCTTAATTTTTAGTAAAATTTAGATAAAATGCTGACATTGTTATAAGTTACTCCTTGAGAGTAAACAAAGTATAAAGGCTGATATATGTTTATAGATAGTATAAGTGCAATTGAGGTAATGGATTCTCGTGGAAACCCAACGGTTAAAGCGACGGTAGAGTTAAGTGATGGAACGCTTGAGAGTGCAATAGTACCTTCTGGTGCAAGTACTGGTAAGCGTGAAGCACTAGAGCTTCGTGATGGTGGTGAGCGTTTTATGGGCAGGGGCGTTTTAAAAGCAGTTGCTTATGTAAACAATGAGATTAATGATACCTTAGTTGGTCTTTCTCCTTTTAACCAAGCAACTATTGATGCTACGATGAAAGAACTTGATGGAACTGATAACTATGGAAATTTAGGTGCAAATGCTGTTCTTGGTGTTTCTATGGCTGTTGCAAGAGCTGCCGCAAAAAGCTTAGGTATGCCACTTTATCGCTATCTAGGTGGTGCAAATGCGATGACTATCCCCACTCCAATGCTTAACATCATTAACGGTGGTTCACATGCAGATAACTCTGTAGATTTCCAAGAGTATATGATTGTTCCTGTGGGTTTTGAAGATTTTGCTGAGGGTCTTCGTGCCTCTGCTGAGGTTTATCACAACTTAAAAGCTATTTTGAAAGCTAACAAGCACAATACTGCACTTGGTGATGAGGGTGGTTTTGCACCTGACCTTTCTTCAAATGAAGAGCCGATTCAAGTGATTATGCAAGCTATTGAAAAAGCTGGATATAAAGCTGGTGAGCAGATTGGTATCGCTTTAGATGTTGCTGCTTCTGAGATTCTTGCAGAGGGTGGTGGATATAATCTAGCATCTGAAAATCGTATTGTCACTTCTGCTGAATTAGTTGATTATTATGTTGATTTGTGTGCTAAGTACCCTATTGTTTCTATTGAAGATGGTCTAAATGAAGATGATTGGGATGGGTTTAAGCTTATGACTGAGAAACTTGGTGATAAGATTCAAATCGTTGGTGATGATCTTTTTGTTACAAATGCCAATATTTTAGCAAGAGGTATCAACGAAGGTATCGCTAACTCAATCTTAATTAAACCAAATCAGATTGGTTCGGTGTCTGAGACTATGCTTACTGTTCGTCTTGCTCAAAGAAATGGTTACACATGTGTAATGAGTCATCGTTCAGGTGAGAGTGAAGATGCTTTTATCGCTGATTTTGCTGTAGCGCTTAACTGTGGTCAGATTAAAACTGGTTCAACTGCAAGAGGTGAGAGAACTGCCAAATACAACCGTCTTTTAGAGATAGAAAACGAAGTTGTGTATGGTGAATATTTAGGTTCTGCCCTTTTTAACTAAGCTACACTTAGTATGAACCAAGAGGAACTTTATGAGGATATAGATAATTCTCAAAGTATTACTCAGAGATATTTAGGGTTATCTTTAGCTAAGTTTACCGCTTTGTTATTGATAGTCCTGTTTCTTGGCGTGTATCTTGGTACGATATTGTATGGTACAAACTCTTTGGAGGTGCTATTTGGACTACAGGAGTATGAAAATTATCTGCAAGATGAGGTTTATAGAATCAAAAATGAAAATGCAGAGCTTCAAAGGGAGTATTTTGAACTAAAAGAGATTTCTGCACAATAACTTGCTATAATACAAACATAGGAATCAAAATCAGATAAAACATCATTCTATCTTGTTCTTTTGCTCCTAGTCAAACGGTTTTAATCATCGAGTTGCTAAGGCTATGCTCCTCATAAAACAGTTCGACTAGAAACAAAAAACGATGCTATAATTTATGTCTTATCTGATTTTGATTCCATATTATTTTTGGAGTGAAACGGTTTTGTTTAAAATTTTACTAATTGCACTCTTTTTTATCTCCATATTACAAGCTAGAGAAAATCCTTTTTTCCCATCAAAAGGTGAAAAAGATATACTTTACACAACAGATCAAGCAGAGCTATCACCTCCATTGAAACGCTCATCAATCTCACTTCCCTCTTCAGCGAGAGTTATAAAAAAAGTTATTATAGAATATGAAAATTTAGATGCAACCTTAGATAGGAGAGCTATAGAGCTTGACAATTCTGTTGATTGGCATCTGCCTATTTTTATCTCTCAAAACTATTCAAGTACCCAAGGCAAATCTATAACTACGCAGAGTAAAAAATATAAAAAACTTGGATCCATAAAACATGCAGGTTTTTATAGTTCCGGTAAAACATTAAAAATCTCGACAAAAGACAAGGTTATTAGAAATTTTTTACTAGTAAATCCATACAGAATAGTAATAGATTTTAAAAGAGATACCAATCTTAAAACCTATACAAAAGAGCTACCTAACAACATATTTTCTAGAATAAGAGTTGGTAATCATTCTGGTTATTATAGAGTAGTAGTTGAGCTTGATGGTCAGTATAGATATGCAATGAAGAAAGTATCTGATGGTTATCTCTTTAGAGTAAGATAAAATATGAACATACTTACAGATAAAATATACAGAATTAACCACAAAGATGAAAATGAGGCTACTGTTGAGTTAAGTGATGAAAATCATCCTTTGTTTAAGGCACATTTTCCTACTATGCCTGTTTTACCAGGCTTTGTTCACTTTGAAATTGTGAGCGAACTCTTTGATATAGAAATTACAAAGATAAAAAAAGCCAAGTTTTTAAAAACAGTACTACCAAATCAAACATTAGTTTATCAAAGAGACCATAATAAATTTAAGGTTTTTTGCCAAGATCAAGAGATAGCAAACTTTATATTATGAGCAGATGTGTAGTTATCCCTGTGTATAACTCTCCATATATTAGAGAGGTTGTAGAAGATGTTTTAAGTTATGGATATGTTGTTATAGTTGTTGATGATGGTTCAGACATAGAGGTAAGTATTGATGACCTTGATGTTATGTTAGTTAGACATAAGATCAATATGGGCAAGGGTGAAGCGATACTTAGTGGTGCTAAAGCTGCAAAAGAGTTAGGTTATGTTAGTTTTGTGACAATGGATGCAGACAAACAACATATAACAACCGAGATACCTAAGCTTCTGAGTGCACATGTAGAAGACTCTATCGTGATAGGTAACCGTGATTTTGAAGATGAAAATGTACCTGTATCATCTAAGTTTGGACGAAAGTTTAGTAATTTTTGGGTTAATTTAGAAACTTTTAGAAAGTTTGGTGATACGCAAAGTGGTTTTAGAATCTATCCTACCTCAATACTTGAACTCAATATCTCAAATAAACGATTTGATTTTGAAATAGAGGTTTTAGTGCTTCACTGTTATCGTGGTGGTAAAACTATAGATGTCGATGTAGAGTGCTACTATCCACCTCACAATGAAAGAATTTCTCATTTTGATAAGTTAAAGGATAACGCTAGATTATCTTTAGTTCACTCAAAGTTGATGATACAAAGATTTGTTTTTTTACGAGGATTTCTTTGGCGTTAATTTCTAAAATAAAAACTTAATAGTAATTATTGTATAATGTAATCAAAATAATACAATTATTAGAGAAGACAAATGAAAAAAGTTTTAGTTCTTTATTACTCACAATCTGGTCAACTCAGAAGAGTAGTTAGGAGTTTTATTTCTAAACTTTCAGATGAACATGTGCAGGTTGATCTAAGAGAAATCAAGCCAAATGAAACATACATGTACCCTTGGTCGTTTTATGATTTTTTTGATGAGTTTCCTGGTGCGGCTCATCTGGATGGCTGCGAGGTAGCTGAAGTTCGAGATATACAAGATGATTATGACTTGATTATATTGGGGTATACAATCTGGTTTTTAGCTCCATCATCACCAATAGTGGGATTTTTAAAGTCACCTCAAGCAAAGAAAATTCTAAAAGATAAAAAAGTTGTTACCCTTATAGCATGTAGAGATATGTGGGTATTAGCCCAAGAGAAGATGAAAGACCTGCTTAATGATGTTGGAGCCAAACTTATCGATAATGTTGCCCTGACTGATCAAGGCAGGGGTATCTACTCTTTTGCAACTACCCCAAGATGGCTTTTAACTGGGAAAAAAGATGCTTTTTGGTTTTTCCCACCAGCAGGTATACTTGAGAGTGATATCGACAATGCATCAAGATTTGGTCAAAGACTCAATGAGGCACTAAAAGAGGATAGAGAGAAAGAGGGCAAAGCCCTTCTTTGCAATCTCGGCGCTGTAAATGTAAATGGAAAGCTTATAGCATCAGAGATGATAGCAACTAGAAGTTTTTATATCTGGGGCAAGATTTTAAAGTTTGCAGGTAAGAAAAAATCATTGGGACGCAAGATAGGCATAACAATCTATGCGGTGTTTTTAGCACTGCTAGTTTTTACGCTGGTTCCAATAAATATAGCGGTAAGAAAAATTTTAAACATATTTCAAAAAGAAAAACTAAAATCTTTAGAAGAAAGATATGAACAGCCAAGTGGCAGATAGGAGTTAGGTATGAGAGAAGTATATATAAACAAAATGGCAGCATATTTTCCAAATGAAGCTGTAGACAATGAAAATATAGAAAATGTTTTGGGTATGGTTGATGGCAAACCCTCTCTTGTGAAAAGAATCGTATTAAAATCAAATAAGATAAAATTAAGATACTATGCCATAGACCCTGATACCAATGAAACAACACACTCAAATGCACAATTGGCAGCTAATGCCATAGAGCTTCTTGGCAAAAATGGTTTTGATTTAGAGAGTGCAGAACTTTTAGCATGTGGAACAACAACACCTGATCAGCTTCTTCCAAATCACGCTCTTATGGTTCATGGCGAGAGTGGTATGAAATCTTTAGAGGTTGTTAGTATCGCTGGTATATGCCTTAGTGGTTTAACCGCTTTAAAATATGCTTACACATCTATAAAATCTGGAGAGATAGATTCTGCCATAACTACGGGAAGTGAAAATATTTCAGCTTCTATGAGGGGTAGAAACTTTGAACCTGAAGTAAAAGCCAAGGTAGATATGGTTAGAAGAAATAAAGAACTAACTTTTGAGAAAGATTTTTTAAGATGGATGCTAAGTGATGGTGCTGGAGCTATCGGTGTAAGTAGTAAACCAAACCCCCATAGCATCTCTTTAAAGATAGATAAAATCTTTTGCATCTCTTATGCAAATGAGCTAGAGGCCTGCATGTACTCAGGTTGTGAAAAACTTAGTGATGGCTCAACAAGAGGTTATAGAGAATATCTGCCCGAAGAGTGGTTAAAGATGTCTATCTTTTCAGTAAAGCAGGATGTGAAGCTTTTAAATAGTAATATTTTAGAGTACACAGTTTACAAGCCACTCAAAGAGATGCTTGATAAAAAGATGTTTAAACCTGATGAGATAGATTGGTTTTTGCCTCATTACTCATCTGGTTATTTTAGAGATAAGCTTTATGGCACTATGCAAGAGGTTGGCTGTGATATACCACAGGAGAGATGGTTTACAAACCTCACAACCAAAGGTAACACAGGTTCAGCATCAATCTACATCATCCTAGAGGAGCTTTTTAATTCAAGAAAATTACAAAAAGGTCAAAAATTACTCTGCTATATCCCCGAGAGTGGACGATTTTCGACCGCTTACATGTTGCTTGAGGCTGTATAGATGGATATAAATAGTGTTCCTCAGGATGATAGTTCTACTTATGCAAAAATGACGAAAGCTATCTATGCGAGTGATTCGGATGGTAAACTTCAAACTGTTGGTTCTAGTGGTTGGGATGTTGAAGAGATAGCTACACAACAGGCATTAGATGATATACAAGAGAGCATACAAGAGGCATATAATGCAGTGAAATCGGGTGAAAAATCTCCACTTTATTATCACATGTATGAAGCTAGAATGGATCTAGTAGTTTTGGCACAATCGACAGGTTTTTTTCAGTGGACTATCAAAAGGGATTTTAAACCAAGCCATTTTGAGAAGCTTAGTGAAAAAAGACTCTTAGAGTATTGCGATGTTCTAGGAAAATCACTGCAAGAGATAAAAACTTTACCAAAGGCTGATAATGAGTGAGTTTGAACATAGGCATCATGCTCATTGTGAGAGTGGTGTTATCTCTTCGATGTTAAGGCATCATGGATTAGTTATAAGTGAGCCTATGGTTTTTGGTCTTTGTAATGCTTTAAATTTTGCATATATTCCCTTTGTTAAGATTAGTGGGATGCCCCTTGTTGCTTATAGAAGTATTCCCAAGTCAATCATAAAAAATATTAGAAAAAATTTAAAGATTGAGATGAAGCTTGAAACATTTTCATCTAAGAACAAGGGACGGGAGCGATTAGATACACTTTTGTCTGAGGGTAAGATAGTTGGCGCACAGAGTTCTATCTACTGGCTAACATATTTTCCAAAAGAGATGAGGTTTCATTTTAATGCTCATAATCTGCTGATATATGGTAGTGAGGGTGATGAGTATCTTATTAGTGACCCTGTTTTTGATATGAGCGTTAGATGTGATAAAGAGTCCTTAACTAAAGCTAGATTTGCAAAAGGTGTTATGGCTCCAAAAGGTCTGCTTTACTACCCCGTATCTGTACCTAAGGATGTAGATTTAAAACCAATTATAGCAAAAAATATTAAAAAAATTGCAAAAAATATGCTAAGAACTTTTGTTCCTATCGCTGGTTTAAAAGGGATGAGATATTTAGCCTCATCAATCTCAAAACTTGGTTCAAAAGATAAAAAATATGCTAAGCTATTTTTAGGAAATATTGTACGAATGCAAGAGGAGATCGGTACTGGTGGTGCTGGTTTTAGATTTATGTATGCTTCCTTTTTGCAAGAAGCAAGTGAACTTTTTGATAATGATATTGTTTTAGCAGATGCCTCGAAAATGATGCTAGCAGTTGGCGATGAGTGGAGAGATTTTGCACTTATGATAGCAAAATCTATAAAATCTAAAAAAGAGATAAATTATCAAGCTATATCAGATAAACTGCTTCATATAAGTGAAAATGAAGCTAAAGTATATAAGAAAATGCTAGAGTTTAAGGTAAAAATATAGATGATAAAGATAAGGAATGTTACTAAAAGCTATGGCGATTTAAGAGCATTGGATAATCTATCTTTAGATATAAAAAAGGGTTCTATCTTTGGTTTGCTTGGTGTAAATGGAGCTGGGAAAAGTACGCTCTTGTCTGTACTAAACGGCTTGACTACTATAGATACAGGAGATATAGAAGTTTTTGGTCTAGATATAAAAAAAGATAAAAAAGAGATCAAAAACATAAGTTCTATAGTTCCTCAAAATCTTGCATTTTATGAAAAACTCACAGTACAGGAAAACCTAGATTTCTTTGCAAAAATTCAAGATGCTACAAAAGAAAATTATGAGAGAGCGATAGATGTAAACAATCTATCTCAACTCTTAAAACAGCGTTCTTCTACACTTTCAGGTGGGCAAAAAAGAAGATTAAATATTGCTATTGGTCTGCTGAATAATCCACAAATCATATATTTTGATGAGCCAACAGTTGGGATAGATCCAAAAAGTAGAAATGAGATTTTAGATTCTATCAAATCATACAAGTCTCTTGGTATAACGGTTGTTTATACGAGTCACTACATGAATGAGATAGAGAGAATATGTGATGATGTAGCTATCATATCCAAGGGCAGATTGATTGAGCAAGGAGCTATTGAAAATCTGCAAATAGATCTTGAGGAACACTTTATAGATATTACCGAGACCTCTAATGTTTAGTGCGATGGTAAAAAAAGAGTTTATCTTAGTTCTGCGAGATAAGCAGGCTCTGATAGCACTTTTTGTGATGCCGGCTATATTTATCTTAATTATGTCCGTTGCGATGAGAGATATCTTTTCTCAAGATGCTGTTAGTTTTGATATAGCCATAGTAGACTTGGATAAAAGCAAGATAAGTAAAGATCTGAAGTTAGATATAGATAGTGATAAGAGTTTTAATCTTGTAGATAGGGATTTGGCTGAGTTTATAGTTGAGATACCAAATGGATATGGCAATATAGAGGATACCACAAACCAACACAAGATAGGTATCAGAGTAGATGGCTCCCTCAAAAGTGATGCGATTGAACTCTTTAAGGCTAAACTTTTAAAAAGTGTTGTGGAACTAAAGTTGTCTATAATTAAAATAAGGCTTAGTGAGTTTTCAGATGAGGCAGCAGGCGCTATCGGTTCTGTTAGTTTATCAACTGATGAGTTATTTAGCGTAAAGTACAATCAAAGTGACGCGGTACCTAACTCTACGCAACAAAGTGTACCAACATGGATAGTTTTTGGGATGTTTTTTATAATCATCCCTATGTCAACGGTTTACATAAATGAAAGACAGCAAAATACCCTTGCTAGGTTAAATTCTATGAATGTTTCTGTTTTTTTGATGGCAACTTCTAAGATGGTTCCATATCTCTTTATCGCTCAGGTTCAAGTATGGCTTATGTTGGCTGTAGGTATGTTTATTGTGCCACTTTTTAACACGCCTGCCTTAGAGATAAATGGCTCACTCTTTGCACTTGTATTTTTATCTTTTTCTCTAAGTATCTCTGCTATTGGCTTGTCTAGTCTTATCGCTGTAAGTGCAAATTCAAGTGAACAAGCTACAACTATAGGTGGAATATCAAACATACTTCTAGGTGCTATTGGAGGGGTGATGGTTCCTAAATTTATCATGCCTGAATCTATGCAGCAGCTAGCAAACATATCTCCAATGTCATGGGGATTGGATGGTTTTTTAGATATATTTTTAAAAGGCGGTGATTTTATGATGATTTTAAATGAATCACTTATGCTCATTCTTTTTGGTTTAGTAGCCTTGATTTTATCGATGCTGATATTAAACACAAGAATACAAAGGGGACTTTGATGAATTTAGAACAACTAAAATATGATATAAAAGAGATGATTATTGAGGAGTGCGAGAAAGAAGATATCACTCCTGATGAGATTGGAGATGATGTAGAACTTTTTTCGGATGAGAGTGGTTTAGAATTGGATTCGCTTGATGCTCTCCAGATCTCTATGGGTCTTTTAAACAAGTATGGCGTTAGACTAGGGGATTCTAAAGAGTTTAGAAGAAAGGTCACAACTATACAAAAATTAGCAGAGCATGTAAGCGAAGAAAATGGCAAAAATTAATATTTTAGATTATGAGATATACTCTTCAAGTGGAGATCTAAAGGATACTCTGCAAGCTATAAAAACTCAAACAACTGGCATATCCTCAAAAACTATAAAAATAGACACAGAGGAGATCTCTCTACCCTTTTTTGCCTTTAAAGATGAGGTTGAGCAAAATCAAAAAAGCATCAAAGACTCCCTAAGAGATATGTTGCAAAAAAGTTTATCAAAACTTACTCTCCATCAAAAAAAATCTACCTCACTTATAATCGGAACATCTCTTATCGATTGGTATCTTGTTGATGCTATCAACGATACTGCCTATGAGTATAAAAAAACACCATACTATTCACAAAAACATAGTATAGATTCTTACGCTAAAGAGTTGGCAGAAGAGTTTGGCTTAAATGAGTTTACTATGACTATAAACACTGCATGTACCTCAAGTGCAAACGCTTTACTAGAGGCTTCAAATCTTATAAACTGTGGAGTTGTTGATTATGCTCTTGTGGTTGGTTTAGAGATCTACTCTCCAATTATGAGTAGTGGGTTTTATAGTATGAATCTTATATCTACAGATTTTGCTAAGCCATTTGATAAAGATAGAGATGGACTAGTTCTAGGAGAAGGTATTGGAGTTATGCTACTTGGTCAAGAGAGTTCAAAGTGGAGTTTAGAGGGTGGTTTTAGTAACTGCAACTCTGCGACTATAACCTCTGTTTCAGAGAGTGGGGATGAGTGTGTGGAAGTTATGCTTGAAGCATTAGAATCTGCAGATGTAAAAGCTAAAGATATAACGGCACTCAAAGCACATGCAACCGGTTCTCACAGTAATGATTTAGCGGAGATACGAGCGATAAGTAGAGTTTTTGATAGCTCTTTAGTTTTTACAGCTTTAAAGCCATATATTGGGCATACTATCGGTGCATCTGGTGTTTTAGAAATATCTTTGTTGATGGCTGCAATAGATAGTGGTTTCATACCAAAAACCATCTCTTGTAGTGAGAGTATTTTAGAAGATTTTGTTCCTCTTTGTGAAGATAAAGAGTGCGAAAGTGGTCTATTTATGTGTAACTATTTTGGTTTTGGTGGTAATAATATCTCACTTATTATTAGGCGAGATGCTGTATGAAGCTTTATATAAAAAACTATAGCTCCTATAGAAGTGACATGGATGACATAGAGATAAAAAAAGAGTTAAAACAGAGATTTAAGTACGATACAAGACGACAAGATGACTTTATACATTTAGCAGTTTATGGAGCTTCTTTATTGAAAGAAAAAACAACTATTGAGGTGGATGATGAACTCTACCTTACATCTGGAGTTGGAAATATTGATGTTGTTCAGCGAACAAACACATGTATATATGAAGATAAAAAACCTCTGAAGCTTTTTGATTTTATCAACCTGCTTGGCAATACAACTAGTTATTATGTAGCTTCATCTTTAGGAATAAAGGGTAAAAATATCTTTCAAATATCGGATAATTTTACATACATCAACTCTCTTATCTCTTTATATACCTCCATAAGTAACTCTAAAAAAAGTGCTATTTTATGTAGCGTAGATTTTGTAAACACTCCAGATGAAGTTATGAAAAGAGTCTTAGGTGTTGATGAAGATTGTGAAGTAGTAAGTTGTGTTACAACGCAAAAGTTTTCATTAGACTCTAGCGATGCTATAGCAGAGCTTGAATTTGACACAAATACTTATACATTAGAGGATATTAAAGCACAATTTGTATATAATGATAGCAACCTGCAAACTTCGTTTAGATGTAGAGGTTTAGAATTTGATAAAGAGTCAAAAATGTTTGAAACATCAGCTGGTTATGCCATAAATGATGCGATGGAAAAAAACAGAGATTTGATTTATATAGATTGCTTTGAAGATAGATATAAAATATTAAAAATAAAGAGTTTATAAATGGATGCTTATATAAATAATTATGAGTTGTTGTGTAATGCTGGTGATACCAAAAGCCTTATGGAGGCTGTTTATGCAAAAGAGTCTGCTTTAGTTGTGGATAGTGCATATTTAGAGGGTGCTAGTGCAGGTTTAGGTAAGATGAAATATGATAATATTTTCAGTGTTTTAAAAGATGTTACACAGAAAATTCTGGATGAATCAAACTTAGAAAACTTTCATAATACTCTACTGATACTTGGTTCATCTGTTGGTGGCATGCAGGAGTGCGAAGAGATATTTTATTCTCAAAAGAACTATAAAAATATAGACCCTAACAGATACTCCATGAATGTTCTTAGTGATTATCTTAAAGAAGAGTTTGATTTTTATGATACAAGGGCGTTATCAACCGCTTGTACTTCAAGTGCCAATGCTCTACTTTTAGCCAAAAGGCTTATAGAGGTTGAAGCTTTTGATAATATTTTGGTTATGGGAGCAGATGGACTTTGCTACTCAACTGTTTTAGGTTTTCACGCCTTAGGTGTTTTAGCGGATAAAAAATGCACACCATTTGATAAAGAGAGAAATGGCATGAATGTAGCAGAAGCAGTTGCTGCCCTGTTGGTGCAAAACATAAAAGTCAAAGATTCTGTTGCCCTTTGTGGTGTTGGGGCTAGTAGTGATGCATACCATATGACAAATCCAGATCCAGAAGCTACTGGAGCTATTAGGTCTATGAGTGATGCTATAAAAGATGCTGGAATAGATCCAGCAGATATAAACTATGTAAATGCACATGGAACAGCAACGCTTGCTAATGACAGGGTTGAATCTTTAGCCTTAGAGAGGTTATTTTCAAAAGAGGTTTATGTAAGCTCAACCAAGGCTATCACTGGACATACCTTAGGAGCTGCTGGAGCTGTAGAAGCTATAGTTGCATGTGAGGTAATTAAAAAATCTTTAATTCCTGCTCAAACGGGTTTAAAAAACCAAGAAAATGAAAATATAAATGTACCAAAAGAGAGTGTAGAGATGGATGTAAAATATGTACTGAGTAACTCTTTTGCTTTTGGTGGAAACAACTCATCTATAGTTTTTGGAGCTTGTTCGTGAAAAAAGTAGCACTAAATATTATAAGTTCATCTAAAATCTATGCACCCACAAAGATAGAAAACTTAGATGAAAAAAGATTAGTTCCTCATATGATGACTCGTCGTCGTTTAACGCGAAACTCTAAAGTTATGCTATATCTTAGTGACAAATGTGATTTTGAGGGTGGTAAAATAGTTTATGGAAGTTGTTATAGTGAGCTAGAGGAAACCTCTAAGATTGCTGATGCAGTGCTTACAAAAGGGATACTCTCTCCAACATCTTTTCAAAATAGTGTTTACAATACTGCACCATCTTACTTTTCACTGATAAACAAGGACAGAGATGAGATTATCACTATCTCTTCAGGTATGAAAACATCCTTAGATACACTCAAAACTGCAGCCCTACAAGCACTTGTTTCAAAGCAAAAAGTTTTGTGTGTTGCTATAGAGTGTATAAATATTAAAAATATACAAGAGGTAAATAACTGTACAGAGTATCTTGAAGCAGGAGTGGCTGTTGTTTTAGAGATTGCCGATGATATGACAGATGCAAAAGAACTAGAGGCGCATGATATAGTGGGTGTAATTGGTTCATTGCAAGATTTGATGAGTGTAGCGATAATGCATGAGAATGGACAAGATAAGATTTTAGTAGAACTTTAAAGGGATAGTAAGAGATGATAATAGATAACAATACCGTAAGTTATGAAAATTTTATGCATAATGAAAAGATTCAGCTAAGCGAAGAAAAAGAGTTTGTTGATTTTATAGATACAGGACATGCGTTCTTAATAAAGCAGATTCGTGATGGACGACCGATTTACGGTATAACGACAGGTTATGGTGAAGCTGGAAGTAATTACGCTGCATTTGAAGAGGCCGAAGAGTTACAAAAAAACCTTTATAGATTTTGCGGAGTTGGTGTTGGAGAGTATCTAAGCACCGACATTTCAAGAATTATGATAACTATCCGGCTTATTAGTCTTAGTAAGGGAAAGAGTGGTGTTAGCTATGAACTACTTAAAAGATTTGAGATTTTACTAGATTATGAGATATATCCTCTTATCCCATCTCAAGGTTCAGTTGGAGCGAGTGGTGATTTAGCACCACTCTCATATATTGCAGCAGTTATCGCTGGAGAGAGAGAGGTTTTTTACAGGGGCGAGGAGAGAAAAACCGCAGATGTTTATCATGAACTTAATATAGAACCATATAAGTTTAAAGCCAAAGAAGCATTGGCTGTTATAAATGGTACTGCTGCGATGAGTTCTATAGCGATACATGCGATAAAAGAGTTTGAAATACTGCTAGAGAGTATGGAGAGTTTTATAGCGGCTATCTTTGAAGTTTTGCTTTGCGATACAACTCCACTAGAACCATTTGTACATGAGAGTAAACCATTTGAAGGTCAGATAACAACAGCGAAAAATATCTACGCAAAATGTATAGATTCAAAGCTTACTCATAAAGCATTTTCAAGATATGAAAATTTTCACTTAGAAAAGGAGCAAAATATTCAAGATAGATACTCTATAAGATGTGCTCCGCAAGTTTTAGGGGTTGTTCGTGATAATCTTATAGTAGCTAAAAAATGGATAAAGACAGAGATAAATGGTGTAAATGACAATCCTCTTATAGACCATATTGGCGGACATATATACACTTCTGGTAACTTTTATGGGGGTTATGTTGCGCATGCGATGGATACTATGCGTATAAGTGTAGGAAATTTGGCAGACCTCTTAGATAAAGAGTTTGCACTCTTGATAGACCATAAGTTTAATAAAGGTTTAGGTGAGAGCTTAAAGATAAATGATAAATCAACGCATCATGCTTTTAAACTTATCCAAGTAACCTTAAGCTCCCTAAGTGCTGATGTGATTATGAACACAAATGCAGCATCTCTATACTCAAGACCGACAGAATCTTTAAATCAAGATAAGGTGAGTATGGGAACTACTTCGGCTAGAAACTTTCATAAGCAACTACCAGATTTAGCAAATATGTTGAGTATAGCGTTTTTGGGAATTGCTCAAGCTGTAGATATTAGAGGCTATGATAGCTGTTCTAAACATCTTCAAAGCTGTTATGATGAGGTAAGAACAGAGGTAAGTATACTTGAAGAAGACAGAAGGCTAGATCTGGATATTCAAACGGTAAATGAGATGTTACTTGCAGGAAAATTTGCATGAGTGAATTAAAAAAAGTTTTAATAACTGGTTCAACAGGAGCTATCGGTGAGGCATGTGCTAGATACTTTCATCATAATGGCTACTTTGTTTATCTTCACTATAGAAGCAAGCAAGACAGAGCCAATGAACTACATGTAGAGTTAGAAAATTCTGAGATTATCGGTTTTGATATAGCAAATAAAGATGAGGTTAATGCAAAACTAGAAAATTTAGAAGTAGATGTTTTAGTAAATAATGCTGGTATTACAAGAGATAAGCTTTTCTTTTTTATGGATGATGATGATTGGGAGGGTGTTATAGATACCTCTGTAAATGGTACTTACTATGTTACAAAAGCCATTATGAAAAATATGATCAGCAACAAAAGAGGTTCGGTTGTAAATGTAGCTTCAATCTCTGGTGTGGTTGGAAATGCAGGACAGACAAATTACTCGGCAGCAAAGGGGGCTATGATAGCTTTTACAAAAGCACTCTGCGTGGAGGTTGCAAGATATAAAATCCGTGTAAATGCGGTAGCTCCTGGGTTGGTAGAGTCAGAGATGACAAAAGATATGGATTTAAAAGAGATGAAAAAAGCGATTCCTCTCAAAAGAGTTGGAAAGCCTGAAGATGTGGCAGAATGTGTATTTTTTTTAGCAGATAAAGCATCCTATGTTACAGGGGAAGTTTTAAATATAAGCGGTGGAATGGTTAGGTAGTTTAGATGATTTCAAACTTTTTTGGTTTAATCTTTGCTCCATTATTTGTAGTGCTATTGCACTATTTTGAATTTCAATCTGTTGTTTTATTTTATCTTGGTATCTCTATCTTCTTTTTTGCATATTCATACTTAAAAAGAGATAGCTACAAAGATATAGTTATGCCTAGTATCTATGTAGTAGCCCTGCTAGTGGCTTATTATTTTTCATCATTTCAAACGGTGAAGTATATCCCTGTAACTTTATCAATTATATTTTTATCTCTCTTTATCGATTCTCACTATAACAAAAGAGAGATGATTCTTGGGTTTACAAGGCGATTTTATAAAAAAGAACTCACATCTGCTGAGATAGAGTTTTTAAAAAGAGGTGATGGCTACTGGGTTGGTGTGATGTTGATCAATACACTGATACATCTCTATGTTGTAAACTTTAGTAGTGATATTGTTTGGGCGTTTTATACATCCTTTGGATGGTATATCTTGTTCTTTGGGGCGTTGATTACACAGATTGTTTATGGGAAGGTTTATGCTGTACAGATGTATTCTAGGTAGTGTCGGTCATTTTATATTTTTTGGTTTATTGATAATACTTAGTATTCCAGGTTATTTTGCTTATCTGATTGCATCTTTGTTTATGAAAGAGCCACAGTATGTTTTTCAATTAGGTTCATCCTACTCCTACAAACTTTTTTTTCTTTTAGCCCCAAATATAGTCTTAAGAACTAAACTAAGAGATGATCTACCTCAAAATGCCATATACATATCTACGCATCAATCTATTTTAGACTTTCCAGCACTCAGTACTTTTATAAGGGATTACCTGTTTTTTGCAAATGTTAATCTTGGAAAGATACCGATCGTTGCAAGTGTATGCGATCTTGCAGGGGTAAGATATATAAACTCTAAAGGGATTGATGAGATTAGTAGAATCTATGATGAGTTTGAACTTCATATACGAGATAAAAAAAATGTTATATTTTTCCCTGAGGGGACAAGGCATGAGGGTAAAGATTTGAAGCCTTTTAAAAGAGGTGCCTTTAGATTATCCAAAAAAACCTCTACACCTATTATCCCCATAGTAGTGGAGGGAGCAAACAAACTTCTCCCAAGAAAGGCGTTTTGTTTTGCAACTAGTAAAAGCACCACTATACATGTGAATATGCTTGAGACACTTTACCCTCAAGATTTTTCTAGTGACAGAGAGATGATGAGGTATGCACAAAAAATTATGCAGCAAGAAAAGGACAGACTATGCGATATATCCTGATACTTCTTTTAACGATAGGTCTTCATGCCCAATCTTACAATTTTGATGAGTATAAATATATATTTGCAGCAAATCAGGAGTTTAAGCAGAGCGGAAGGCTGTCTTTTGAGGGCAACAAGACCATCATAACATACTCTAAGCCAAAATATAAACAGATAATAAGTGATGATGAACATGTAACGATAGAGGGTGCATCTGGAAAATCATACAGGTTAAAAGGCAAAGGACTCTTCTATACAAAACTTTTTATAGATATAATGACAAGGCTAGGAAAGATACAAGAGATAAAGTCAAACAGAGATTTTGATGTGAAAAAAGATGCAGAGATATATTTTATAACCTTTAAGGGCGAGATGCAAGATCAAGTACCAACAGCAGAGGTTAAAACAAAAAACTCCAAAGTAGTTAGTTTTAAACTTTTTATGAAAAATAGTGATACATTAGAAATCATAAAAAGATGAGATACCTAAATCTATCTATCTTTTTAGTTTTACTTTCTGTATACATCGTTCAATCTTCACATGTGAAGTTTTCTACAAACTTTTTAGAGGTATTTTTTTCACAAGATAGCATAAAGTTATTCAATATTGCTAAAAAATTTGGGCTTAGTGATGAGATACTGATATCTAAAAAAGGTTTTAGCGATACCTCTTTAGATGAGCTTTATGAGATAGCACAGAGTGTGAAAAAACTACCAAATATTTCTAGAGTAGAGATAGGTTTGAGTTTAACTTCACCTATGAAGGAGTATATTAAAAATAACTACTATCTGCTAAGTGACTTTAACAGTTCAGAAATTCCACAAAGAGAGATACTAGAAAGATTACAAAATATTTACAACAATATCTATGATGGTGCGATATATGAGCCTATCAATTCTTACGATCCATTAGGACTTTTTAAGATTGAACCTGTATCAAATTCTAAATATTTAAAATTAGAAGATTATGGTTATGTTCTCAGGGCTAAGACTACTATCGACACAGCAGATGCCACACAAGCTAGAGAAGTTTATAACGACATAAACCTAGTCCTAGATAGATATGAAGAGACCATAGTCTTCGCACCATTTTTTTATCTTGTAGAAAATTCAAAATATATAAGAGATGATGCTCAGATGATTATGCTAGTATCAACTCTCTTGCTTTTAGTGCTATACTTTTTTATACTTAAAAATCATAAACTATTTTTTAATGCTATACTTGCTATAGCTAGCTCTATTTTGAGTGCTATCTTGCTGAGTTCTTTGGTTTTTCAAAGTATCAGTATCTTGGCCTTGGTTTTTGGCATAAGCATAACAACTATATCTATAGACTATATGTTTCACTACTATTTTCATAACAGTTTTTCTAAGAAAAAACCTATCTTTGTAAAAAGAGTTTTTTTTGGATTTGTAACAAGCTTTGGTGTTTTTGTAATATTTAATTTTATAGAGATAGAACTCTTTGCTCAATTAGCTTTTTTTAGTGCCGTATCTTTAGCAGTTGCCTACTCGCTCTTTAGTTTTACATTTGTATATCTTAAAATAAACCCTCCTTTAATAAGAGAGACTAACAAAAATACAAAAAGTTTCAAACCCCTATATATTGTTATAGTATCACTTATGATGTTAGCCTATAGTTATAATAATCTTGAGTTTGATAATAACTTAAGAAATCTAGATTATCAAAACAGTAAACTTTTAGATCTGTCTCAAAAGTTTAAAAAAGGTATGCAAACTGACAGGTATGAAACTATCATAATAGACGCTAAAAGTAGAGAGTCAGTTCTTTTAAAATATGAAGAGCTACTAAAAACTTATCCCACAATGCTTGGTATAGGCAAGTTTGTATATAGCGATAAGAGATGCCAAGAGAAGTTAAGCATAATAAAAGAGTATGATTTTGTAAGAGTGAAAAAGTACCTAGATATATACTCAAAAAAGGTTGGCTTTAACAATGTATTTGATGATACTTATAACGGGATGAATAAGCTAACATGTGATATGCATGTTATAGATGAGATGAAATTTAAAATCATCAAAGATGAAGATATCTATTATACTATGGCATTGATAGAAAAAGAGGATGAATTTGAAGATATTGATGGTGCAAGAGTGGTAGATTTAGCAAAAACTTTATCTCAAGACACAAAGGCAATGAAAGATATTTTAGTGAAATATATGATAATCTCTATGATATTTATAATGGTCATTTTATTTTTTATCTCAGGTTTTGAGCTACTTTATCCACTAGCATATCTGCTCTTTCCTATCAGCACTGTACTTTTTTATATAACACTCTTTAGCGAGATAAATATTATGCACATGTTCGCCCTCGTGATACTTTTAGCTATAGGTATAGACTATGGTATATATATGCATAAAACATCAACTCTTGCACAAACAAGAACAGCGATACGCTACGCACTCCTAAGCACATTTTCTGGTTTTGGTGTGTTAATATTTAGCAATACAATGGCTCTGCACTCTATAGGTCTTGTTGTTACTATCGGTATAGCATCAATTTTTATTTTACTCTATAGTAGGGATGTGTTACAATACGGATACAAGGAAAATAGATGAAAATATATGATATGGATAACAAGTGTTATATGGAGATAGAGAAATATAACGATCCATCAAGAAAAGTAGAGCAACTTAGCGATGCAATATATCATTATAAAAATGATAAATTTAAGATGATATATGATGCAACTCAGCCATCTTTAGTGAGTTACATAGACTCTTTGGATAAAGATCTGCTAAATGGTAATGGTATGCAATGGCTCTACTTTACTTCTGGGACAACAGGAACACCAACAGGTGTTTTTAAAACGAAAGAAAACTCACAAAGTCAAGCGATGGCACTTATAAAAACCTTTGAGGGTATGCAGTTTAACAGAGTTGTAACGACTGTTCCTTTTGTGCATATATATGGTATTGATATTGGTGGTGTTGTTCCCTATATTTTAGATATTGATGTTTGGACTAAGGAAAATTTTCTACCAGAAGAGTTAGCTAGAGAGGCAGAGGTAGAGGGAACGCTTATAGTAACTACTCCTGTGTTTATCAAAGCATTAAATAGAATTAAAAAAGACACAAAGTTCACTAACTCTTTGTTCTTGACTTCAACAGCACCACTTCCTCTTGAAGATGGTAAAGATTTTTCTGAGAATTATGATTGTAGTGTTTCTCAGCTTTTTGCTTCAACAGAGACAGGTCTTATGGGATATAAAAAAAATGATGAGTCGATTTTAAAGGCTTATGATGGTGTCCAAATATCTCAAAATGATGATATGCTTTGTGTTTCATCTCCCTTTGTGACACAAAAAGTTATCAGTGAGGGCGAACCTATAAGTGTAGATGCAGATTTTCAAACAGAAGATATAGTAGAAATTCTAAATGATGATGAGTTTAAGTTACTTGGAAGAAGCTCAAAGCTTGCTAAGATTGCAGGAAAGAGAATATCTACACTTCAGGTAGAAGATATTGTTGAGAGTATCGATGGTATAGAAGCTGTTTTTATAAAGATAAAAAAAGATGAAAGAGCTTTAAAAGATGAGATTTTAGAGATATATGTTCAATCACCTCAAGAGTTAAAGGCAAAAACTTTAAAAGAGATTCTGCAAAAGAGTTTAGGTTCCATAAATATACCTTTTAAAATCTACAATCATAAAACTATTTTAAGAAGCTCAGTAGGTAAAAAAATTGGTTTTGAATAGATATAAGGGTATAATGTCAAAAAAAATTAGTGGAGTGGTATTGTGGTAACAACAGATGATTTAAAAGAAAAAATTATTGCAGGTCTTGGTCTTGAAGATATGGAAGTAGGTGAGATAGAAGATGATATGGCTCTTTTTGGTGATGATGGATTAGGGCTTGATAGTGTTGATGCTATTGAACTTACTCTGATTTTAGAAAAAGAGTTTGGAGTAAAGGTGACAAATATGGAAGAATCAGCAAATATATTTTCAACAGCATCTACCTTGACCTCTTACATAAATGAGCAGCAAGCACTTTAGTCGTAGTTGAGCGTGTCAGATTTTCCAATACCTCATATCCCACCTATACTGTTTGTTAAATCTCTTATCTCTACAGATACACAAGATGCTTCTGTAGAGATTGGATTTGATGCTATCCCATCTTTAGCGATGCTAGTCGAAGCGGTTGCCCAAAGCTCTTCAGGGATACTTAGTGATGAAAAAAATGCTAGAATCGGTTTTTTAGTCACACTTAAAAATATTAAACTTCTACAAGAACTCCAATCGTTAAAGTACATAGTACATGTAAAATTAGAACATAAACTAGATGATTTTAAATCTTTTTCTTTTAGCGTAGTTGAAGATAAAACCGTTGTCGCTACAGGATCTTTTGCGATAGCCTTGCAATAGATACAAAACAATGAAATTCTTTATACTACTGCTACTTACATTTTAAACCTTTATGCACTTACAAACTATGAAGTATCAAAAAAAAGTGAAGATATTGTGAGTGGGTTTGAAGACTCTATCTCAAAATTTATTGGATTATCGTTAGGTGTTGCTTAGGGAATGCAGGATGTAAGGCATGTAGTTTTTGTTTATATCTTATAAATATATGGTTCAATTGGGTGTTATATCGTAATATTATCAGAATTGATGTATAATATTATAAAAAGATTAAAGGCTATCTCATCACTTCTAACACTCAAACACTCACGGAGCAGTTTAGCTCTTTTTATTCTCAACATAAACCAAAAGACTTAGAAACCGCTTTGGAATTTTTTACTATATTTGGTGGTGTGGAATGGGGCAGTGTTGATACTCATAGCGATATTTTTGAATCTATAAAAAAACTAGTTTTGGATGATTATACTTATATCCGCAATGATATTAGTGATACTACCACTGGTATGCCTCTTTATCACTCTATTCTTAGTGGTATAGCTATGGGAGATGGAAGAACTCATTCTGCATTCAAAAAGGCAAATGTTGATTCAGAAGTTGGTATGAAAGCTATTGATGAACTTTGTGAGATGGGAGTTATTAAAAAAGAGGTGTCACGAAAAGAGTTTACTAATTGGGCAGAGGATTATAAGGTCTCAGATAAACTTCTTTTTGACACACCCTTTATGCGTTTTTGGTTTGCTTTTATCTCTCCACTCTTTAAAGGTATCAAAGAGGGAAATTATCAAGAGGTTGAAGATAGATTCCTTAACCATAAAGCGGAATTTATAAATCTAACTTTCCAACTGCTTTCATTGGAACTACTAAAGTTAAAGTTTAAAGATGACCCAATTGTTGAGAGTGGTAGTTACTGGGATAAAGATATAGAGATAGATCTCTATGCTAAAACATCATCTGGCAAAATTATAGTAGGCAGATGTAGATACTCAAATACCAAAGTTAAAAAAAGTGAACTTACTAAACTTCAAGACAAAGCTGCCGATGCCAATATTAAAGCCGATATCTTTGTAATTATTGCTAAAAAAGGTTTTTCAAGTGAGCTTAAATCATTAAAAAGTGAAAATCTAAAACTTTTTACACTTAAAGATTTTAAGGCACTTTAGCTCTTGCTATGGTTCTAGACACTGTTAATCATCTATTTTTAAATCATATCATAAAGTAAGAGGTCAAATTAGTCTCATAGCTATGAGATTAATTATGGTCTCTTACCTGTCTATAAAGATTAAAATGCATACTTTACGATTAAAAATTGATGATTCTGTTTTTGATAAGGTTTCAAATTCGTAGTATGACTTATAAAATTATCATCCCAAATAATTCCATAAGGATTTATAAAATTTATCTATGCTTGTGCTTAAGGGATGTTTAGTAAAAATTTTAAGCCACCTTATTGGTGGTGTAAATTTTTAATGAACCTGCCTTGAGTGCAATGATAGTTTAAATTTTTTATTCTTATGGAATTATTTGGGATCATTGAGCATGAGGCTTTTAAAGATTATATCATATATAATTATGAAAATTTTTAAGTGCGGAGTGTTTGCTAGATGAAACAAAAGATTTTACTGTTGCATGGTTGGGGTGGAAGTGACACACCGCATTGGCAAAGTTGGTTGGCTGGTGAGATTGCTAAAGATTACGGAAGTGTTAGTTTTTTAAAATTTTCAGATTTTGATTTTCCTGATAAAAAGATCTGGAAAGAGGAGCTTTTAAAAGAGTTAGATGATTTTAAGCCAGATATTGTAGTGTGTCACTCTTTGGCAAATACTCTTTGGTTTCATCTATGTAATGAAGAAACTATCGTAGATGTTAAAAAATTATTTCTAGTTGCACCTCCAAGTTTAAACTCTCAAATAGAGGAATTAGATAGTTTTTTTCCTGTAGAGATTCCCCAAAATTTACATGCACAAGAGGTTTTGTTGGTTGGTTCAACAACTGACCCCTATATGGACATAGAAGAGTTGAACTTTTTACAAAAATCTTTAGATGTAGATATGGAGATATTAGAAGATGCAGGGCATATCAATAGTGATAGTGGCTATGGAGAGTGGCAGTGGATATTAAAACAGCTCAAAGGATGTTAGAATGAGTACAACAGTAGAAGAGTTAGAAACCCAACTTCAAGAAGTTATGTTAAACATGGATAAAATAGCAGAGATGGTTCTTGAGAAAAAGATAGATGCATATGAGGGTTTTACTCGTTCTCAGAACTATAAAGATAGAATCGTAGAGATAGGAAACGCTTTAAAAGAAAAAGGTATAGATATCACGACAAGAACAGAATAATAACTTTTATGCTATAATTAGTAAGAGACGAAAAGGATATATTATGAATGTTACTCAATACACATTTCAGTCGCCTTATTCTAGCCCAGTTCAAGTGGGGAAACCTGATTCTAGCTCTAAAGATGATAGCTCTACGGAACAATCAAGTGCAGGGCTTGATCTGAACCAAACACTTGATAGTGCTAAAAATTTCCAAGCTACGCAAGTTGGGGAAGTGAAAATAGAGGTTGAATCTGATCACCTTTTAGATACTTACGCTTAAGACTATTTTTAAAAACTAGGCGTTCCATCAAAGCCGAAACCTCCACCAAAACTGCTAAAGTTTGGATCCATAAGACCTTTTTGAGCACTTTTTGAACGAAGCTTCTCAATATCACTCTTGCTTGATATGTTTTGTGGGCATACTAGTGTGCATTCGTTGCATAGTGTACAATCCCAGATACCATTATTTTGTATAACCTCTATCTTTTCATCAGGGTTTAGCTCTCTTTTATCACTCACATATCTCCAAACTCTAGTTAAAGAAAAGGGTCCTAGAAACTCACTATTAACCGCATAAACAGGACAGGCACTATAGCATGAGCCACACAAGATACAATCGCTCTGTATCTCATTTATCTTTTCATTCTCTTGTGTCAGAGAGATGCTTGGGCTTAGACTACTTTGCCAAGCTTTTGCTTTTTTGTTAAATGAGTATGCCTTGCCCATATCAACAACTAAATCACGAATCACAGGAGAGTTTTTAAGTGGTTCAATAAAGTCACCATCCTTTACCTTATGCGCACATGCTAAAACCTCTTTGGCATTAACTCTCATCGCACAGCTTCCACAGATACTACTTTTGCAACCACTTGAAAAGGTTAGCGTAGGGTCTTGTTTTGTTTTTATCTTTTGTAAAACTTCCAAGAGTGTAGCATCTTGCGCATCGACTTCATACTCCACAACTGTTTCTCTTTGAATTGTGATTTTCATAAAACTTCTCCATCTCTGTCAATTACTGTATGCTTTTTAAACTTCTCATTCTCTTGTGGATAGTCTGATCTAAAGTGGGCACCTCTGCTCTCCTCTCTTGTGATAGCACCTGTTAAAACTAACCTGCTAAGTGTTAGCATATTTTTAAATTCTAGAAACTCTATAAGGTTTGTATTGTAGATCTTTGAACTGTCATCTGCACCCATTAAAGGTATATCTTCTATATATTTTTCCACATGTGCTAGAGCATCTTCTAGGTTTTTTTTATCTCTTGAGATTCCTACCCTTTTGTAAAATATATCTCCAAGCTCCTCTCTTATGTCATAAAAGTTTATTTGTGAATCTGTATGAGGATTGAGTGAACTATATAATGGTGTTGCTTGCTCATCTTTATCTTGTACATGTGAGTGTGCTAGAGAGTATATTGCTGCATTCTCTCCAGCTTGCATACCAAACACAATGAGTTCTAAAAGAGAGTTTCCTCCCAACCTGTTTGCTCCATGAACTCTATGATTCGCGCACTCTCCTACGGCATATAAACCCTCTATGTTTGTTAAAGATTTCTTATCTACTTCTATGCCGCCCATGGTGTAATGGGCTACTGGTTTGATGGGTATAAGATCATAAACAGGATCTATATTTTCATAAAGTTTTGAGAGTTTTCTCTCCTGAGGAAGTTCTTCATCTATAAACTCTTCACCAAGATGACGAATATCTAAAAATATATCTTCACCCTTGTCTATCTCATCGTTGATAGCACGAGCAACTTCATCACGGGGAAGAAGTTCATTTACAAATCTTTGACCTGCTGAGTTTAGAAGATATCCACCTGCACCTCTAGCACTCTCTGATATAAGGACAGAAGAGTTCTTAAGGGCTGTCGGATGAAACTGCACAAACTCCATATCACTTACTCTAGCACCTGCATAGATAGCTGCTGCTATGCCATCGCCCGTTGTAGAACTGGAGTTTGTAGAGTGTTTATCGTAGATTCGTGAGTAACCACCAGTTGCAACTATGACCGACCTGCTTTCATACTTTTCTATCTCTGAAGTTTGAATATTTAAAACAGTAGCACCACATGCAATACCATCGCGAACGGTATACTCTAAAAGATAGCGTTCATTAATAATCTCAATCCCTAGACTAAGAGCTTTGTCATATAGGGTATGGAGTATCTTTAATCCAGTATAATCCTGTGCATAACATGCGCGAGGAGCAGAAGCACCACCAAGTGTTCTTTGAGCTATCTTTGCATCCTTAGTTCTTGAGAAGCATACCCCTATATCATCTAGCCATCTCACTGCATCTGGAGCACTTTGACATAGTAGCTCAATCGCTTCTTGATCTGCTATGCCATGAGCAGATTTTAAAGTGTTTTGTACATGTGCTTGTATGCTATCATCCGTAGCATTACCCAAGGCTGCATTTATACCACCTTGAGCCATACATGTTTGACTTCGTGTTGGGTACTCCTTTGTAATCACCACAACCTTCGCACCACTCTCACAGGCTTTAATAGCACTTACTAAACCAGCACCACCTGCCCCTATAACTAAAACATCACTTATCAATATGAGTTCCTTATTTTAATTTCCTACTGCATAATTTGGGTTTATTATACCACAAGAGTTAAAAAATAATATCTTGCGATTCTTAAAGTTCCTGCAACTGTAACAAACCAGAAAAACTTTAGTCTAAGAACGCCAGCTACCAGTGTTAGTGGATCACCTATTATGGGAAGCCAAGAAAAAAATAGTATAAAATATCCATACTTATGTCCATATTCTAAGCTTTTGATGCCAGTTTTTGAGGATTTTAGTTTTGTTTTGGTTTTTTCATAGAGCCAATATCCAAGCCAGTAGTTTACAAGGATGGCTAAAATATTTCCACTCGATGCAACAATAAGAGCTACTATAGCGGGCATACCACTTGCTAAAGCCCCAACAAAAGCCACTTCTGAACTAAATGGAAATATAGTAGCCCCAAGAAATGCAGAGAAAAAAAGAGCTATTTCAGTGATCTGATATTCTCTATAACTGATGCTATAAGTTTATCTCTTGCTTGAAGCGATGCCCATGCTATATGGGGTGTTATATAGAGTTTTGGACTCTTTACATGTGAGAGAGGATTATCTTTAGTGATGGGCTCTGTAGTTAAAACATCCAAACCTATAGATATATCTTTTTCATCTATGATTTTAGCTATAGCTTCCTCGTTTACTATACCACCTCTACCAAGATTTAAGATAGTTGCACCATCTTTGCATCTGCAAAGTTCATCATAATCTAGTAGATTATGAGTCTGCTCATTGAGTGGTGCATGTATGCTTATGATATCGCAACTTTTTAAAAGTTCATCTAGTGTTAGACGCGTATATGGCTGGGAATGGTTTTTTCCACTTGTTGAATAGTAGCAAACCTCTGCTCCAAAAGTATCGGCTATCTGAGCTACACCACGACCGATACTGCCAAGTCCTATGATGCCCCATTTTTTCCCTTTGATCTCAAAAAATGGTTTAGTGATGTCGGTAAAGAGTCCACTATCCCCATAACGCCCACTTTTAACATACTCATCATAATAGCGAGAGTGCCCTATGAGGTAAAAAAGCATAGAAAATGTATGTTGAATCACAGAGTCTGTTGAGTATCCGGCTACATTCTTTACTTCTATGCCCATAGCAGAAGCTGAGTCTAGGTCTACATTGTTCATCCCTGTTGCAGCTACACAGATTAGTTTTAGTGAGGGTGTGCTTTGCATATGTTCCTTAGTTATAACAACCTTGTTAGTTACTATAACGGCTGCATCTGTTATGCGGTTAGTTGTTTGTTGTGCTGAGGTTGTTTGGTAGGTTTTAACCTCTCCTAGAGAGTTAAATCCGCTTAGATCAGTATCTCCAAATGTAAGGGTATCGAGTAGAACTATTTTCATTATATATCACTCACTTTTTCAATCAATTCACGAGATCTCTCTAGTGCTTCATCAACATCTGCAAAAACAAGTGCAACCGCTAATCTTCTTCCCACATGTGACTCAGGTTTAGAGAAGACTCTCACAAAACTATCTTGACTAAACAAAGAGTCATCAACATTCACTACGGGAGAGTATCTGTGAGTAGTTGATTTAAACGCTGCTGATGCACCATCTCCATAGAAAGTAAATCCAAGTGGAAGACCTAAAACAGCTCTTATGTGAAGTGCGAACTCACTTTGACTCTGGGTAATTAGCGTTACCATCCCCGTATCATGAGGACGAGGACTTACCTCACTAAAGTAAACTTCATCACCTTTGATAAAAAGCTCAACACCAAAAAGACCTCTGCCACCAAGACCATCTGTAATGGTTTTAGCCATCTCTTGTGAACGCTGTTTTGCTAACTCACTCATCTGAGCTGGTTGCCATGAAAAAACATAATCGCCATCTCTTTGTTCATGCCCTATCGGCTCACAAAAAACAGTCTCTTTGCCGTTTCTAACACTAAGCATGGTTATCTCATAATCAAAATCAACAAAGGCTTCGACAATCAGCTCACTAGCATCACCACGAGCCTCTTTAGCAATCTCCCAAGATTTTGCTACATCTTCTGAACTTTTGCATATACTTTGTCCATGACCAGATGAGCTCATAACGGGCTTTATAACACAGGGATAACCCATCCGTTTTGATGCTTCTCTTAATCCATCTTCGGTAGTAACAAACTCATAAGGACCAGTTTTTAGTCCTAAAACTTCTGCGGCAAATGTACGAATATTTTTACGGTTCATCGTTTTGTTCACAGCATTTGCATTTGGTATGACATTGTAGCCCTTGTCCTCAGCTGCAAAAAGAGCATCTATCGAGATAGCTTCAATCTCAGGCAGGATGTAATCAGGTTTTTCTCTGTAGATAATCTCTAAAAGAGCATCTTTATTTTGCATATCTACTACATGTGAGCGGTGAGCTACATGGTGTGCAGGTGCATTTTGGTATCTATCAACAGCGATAACCTCAAGACCCAGTCTTTGAGCCTCAATAGCCACCTCTTTTCCAAGTTCGCCAGAACCTAAGAGCATGATTTTTTTTGAATTTGATTTTAATGGGGCAGAGAATTGCATGAGTATAACTCCTTGGTTTATTATGAAGGAATTATATCCTAATGAGATTAAAAAAAAGAAATCTGACTCAAGAGAGTTTAGCTTTAGTGACCAGAGTAATCCAAGCGAAATCAAAGGAATTACTTCCTTTGATTACAAAACAATAGTTCTAAAAATTAGTTTTTCAATCCTATGAGAGTTTGAAGAAGCTGATCAGAGGTGGTAATAGTTTTACCATTTGCTTGAAAACCTCTTTGAATAATAATAAGCTGAGTTAAAGCCCGTGAGAGATCAACATTTGAAGCTTCAAGAGCGGAACTTTGAATAAATCCACGACCAGCAGTTGCAGCAGTACCGATAATAGGATCACCAGAGTTGGCAGTTTGAATATAAACACTTCCACCCTCTGTAGCTAAACCTTCATTGTTTGTAAATTTAGCCATACCGATCTGTGCTAAACCAAAAGAGCGACCATTACTAAATGAACCAACTAAGGTACCACTTTGATCGATTCTGATTCCCACTAAATCACCACCTGTATAACCATCTTGAGATATACCAGAGGTGGATGAGCGAGAATCAAAACTTGTCATACCATCAAAAGCGTTTGAAGTACCAAAACTTAGTTTTACCTGCTGTTCTGGAGATGAACCGTTGTTTCCACTAAATGATATGTTTGGTGGGTTATATGTTGATAGTGAACCATCGTTGTTAAAACGAACAGAACCTGCTTTTTCATTAAACGGTACTGCTGTATCTATGGTTGCTGGTGCTGGAACACTCACTAGCATATCCCATGTACTACCAGTGGTAGAGTCAAGAGCAGTTTTTCTAAACTCCATTCTTAGCGTATGTTTAGAGCCAAGTGAATCAAAGATATCTATAGAGCTAGAGTGTGTTGCAGCGTTAAAACTTTGTGAAAATGCTTTCCCTGCACTTGCCGGTGGTAAAACAGTGTTAAGTGCTTCCATACTTCTTGTAAAACGAACATTTTCAACAACATCACCACCAGAAAAAGATGTGATTTTAAGGTTGATAGTATAATCCCCATCTTCAGAGCCACCAGGATTGGTTAGTTCAAATTTCCCTTGCTCATTTACTATGATCTTAATATTATTTTCATTAGGTGCACCATCGCCATCAGTATCGCCAACAGCGCGAGCTTGTAGTTCCATAGCTTCACGAAGTTCAGCCATAGTTTTGAACTCTTTAT
>JAYEGN010000200.1:0-1607 GCA_034659115.1 Campylobacterota bacterium | reverse complement strand
TTTGGTAGAGATGCTACCAAAAATAGATAACCACACAACTTATATCCGAGAAGCTTTAAAAAGTAAATATTATGAAGACTTGCTATATTTAGAGGACTTATTAAGTGACTAAAAAACTACTCATACACAATAATAATGTAGAAGATAAAAGTATCTTTGATACAACAAGAAAATTCTCATCAGATTCAAATAATCTTGATGAAAATATATCTAGGCTTATTTAAGGTATGCAAGATATAGATTTTAACATAATCTACATCAAAGATAATCTATCGTTCAACTACCTAGAGTTATACGGTTTAAGAATTGCATTCCAAACTAATGTTATGTTACACCCCTCTGATTGAATATCCACTTTAGTAATTAAATCATCAGCTAAGTGATTGTACCAAAGGCATATAAGAACACTCTCTACATGTAGAGATGATAAATCATATAAATATAAAATTAATAGTATATATTTGATACAATGTTTATGCATAAATAATATATCTACATGTAGAACTAATGTTTGGAGATAAAAAAGTGGATATTAATCACAGGGGCGTAACTTTGGCAGGATGATGAGAATGCAAAGAAGATTAATAAATCTTGGAACAAAGCTAGTCAATACTGCCAACAATTAAGCTTAGCCGGACACACAGACTGGAGATTAACAACGAAGGGCGAATTAAAAAATCTTTATAAGAAAAAGAGTAAGTTAAATAACTTTACCACTGACTATTATTGGTCTTCTACGTCGCTTAAGGACAATGAGTACTTTGCGTGGAACATCAACTTTTACGACGGCTATGTGTACAACTACAACTCTAAGACCGCTAACTATTATGTTAGGTGTGTTAGAGACGGACAGTGATTTGATTTTTGCTCGCTCCAATGTTTACATGCTAATGTATACATTAGATAAGAACATAGTTTTGACATTGTAACTAAAAAATGATACCATTGTGTTATGAGTAAAAAAGATAAACTTCTTCAAAAGTTTTTACAAACACCACCTAAAAAGGATTTGACTTTTAAAGAGTTGGAGACTATCTTAACCTCTTGTGGTTTTGAAAAAATTGAGGGTACTGGTTCTGCTGTTAAGTTTTACAATGAAGCAAAAGATGTTTTAATTAACTTACATAAACCACATCCCTCAGATATACTAAAAGTTTATCTCATAAAACAGATTCAAGTTAAATTATTGGAGGTTTGTAATGGCTAATATTATAGAATACAATGGATATATAGGCAGTATAGAATATTCATCAGAGGACAAGTGCTTTTTTGGAAAACTAGAGATGATAGATGATTTAGTAACTTTTGAGGCAACTTCAGCAGATGAACTAGAAAATAATTTTCATGCAGTTGTTGATGAGTATATAAAAACATGTAAAGAATTAAATCGTGAGCCTCAAAAAATTTATAAAGGTGTTTTTAATGTTAGAATAGACCCAGAACTTCACAAAAAAATCTATAAAGAAGCACTAAAAGCTGGAATATCTTTAAATGCTTTTGTCCAAAAAACACTTCAAAAGAGAGTTTTAAGTAATGGCTAGTTACCCATTCACCCCTGTGCATAAAAATCTAAATATCCATCTTTAAGCACTTTTGGAATTGTTAGA
>JAYEGN010000199.1:0-1630 GCA_034659115.1 Campylobacterota bacterium | reverse complement strand
AGTCAAATAGGTTAATTTCAAAGGTGCTAATGCCATCACGAGACAACCTATCTTTGAGTTGTTTAGTCTTTTGCACTACATCGTTCTCTTGTGCTGGATTATATGGCACTATGTAAAATGGTATCTCCCCACCTAATGCACTCATAGATAAGAAGCTCTCTTTTTTAAGATTACTAAAGAGTTTATCGTATTTTAATTCTAATAATTCTAATTTCATTTGTATCTCTTTATATGTTCATTTATCTCGTTGTCGCTGTATAGAAATGCACTTAGATATTTGGGGTCATCTTGAACTATTAGTTTTATTAGTTCTTCTGAGAGGTAAGGCTTTTGAATATTCTTATTTTTAACACTAATTATAAACCCAGCTTGTTCAAACATCTTGAACATCACTTGCTTTAGTTTGTATTGTGTAGCTTCTGAAATAGTATTAAGATTATCGTATGCAACTCTTTTACTGTCATAGAATGCTTCATAGTCGCTGTTGATAAGTTGGAAATCAAAAAGAAGTAATTTGTTTCTCATAATTTCTGTTGCAAAATCAGAGATAAAAGCATAGAGCTTAAAGCAACTTAGCATTGTAAGATTTTTAACATCTGTACTTGAAGCTTCTTCATAATATGTAAGTTGTTCTGATGTTAGGGTTTGAAGTCTTTTCTTGAACTCAAGAAACTCTCTTTTTCTTGTAGCCATTGTTCCTTTTTGTAAAGCATCATCTTCAATTACACTCTTAGCAACACTATCCCAATCAAGAGTTTCTTTGTATAGGTTAGCAATGGTTTCAGCTTCATAAGCTTGTAAAGATACTGCTGTATATGATAAAAGATATTTTGAAGCCACTGAACTAAATCACCAATTTGTTATAAGATTTTATATGTAAATAATTTTTATCTATTTTAACATCAATTGTATATGATTGATATTAAAGAGTGAAAAGAAAAAAATATGTATGAAAAGTGAAGTGGTGATAGATTTAATTTTTTGTATAACCTTTGAGGTTTATAAAAATCTTTTGCGAAATTTTAGTCGGATAAAGAGACAACTTCACAGCCATCCCCTCTCCTAAGAACCGTGCTTGCCACTTTCACGGCACACGGCTCAAGCATTAATAACTAAATTTATTGCGAAGTTTTAAAGTAGAATATCTCTTAGTAAAATATAAAGGCTATGTTCGCATTAAGGGTTGATAACTTAATTCCCGTCCAGCGAACACTGCTAAAAGTTGCCTAGCCGTAATATCTTGTTCCCTATCAAGTAGTCTCATCCAACCTAAGTAACTCTCTAAATACTTAGTGGCTACGCCGTGAAAGTGTTTCATCCATGCTTTGAGCCTACTATCATAAGCATTAATGTTCTGCACATGGTAAATACCATCTCGTATATGCTCCTTAGCACTTACATTAATTGCATTTGTACCCCTTTATCTGCCATAGTTATATTTAATCTATTTTCATTCATTACTTATTCCATAATGCTATTTGAAGTTTTATTGCATATAGTTATATTTTACTCTTGAGAGTTTTAAAGGCAGCTAGTAATTGTTCTGCTACCCAGACTAGTTTTACCATATTATTGATAAAGAGCTTGGAAAAGGAAAAGGCTTTTTTTCTAAACTATTTAGTTAAATCTT
>JAYEGN010000198.1:0-1648 GCA_034659115.1 Campylobacterota bacterium | reverse complement strand
GTATCAAAGATTTAAAAAGGTTACTATCCAAACTAAAAAAGCTCTATAAAAAAGAGTTTGATAAATTAGTATTTGTATATGAACCAACAGGAAGTTACTCTGATTTACTAAAAAAGTTTTGCTTTGATAAAGAGCTAAAGTGCTTTATAGTCAATCCAAAACAATCAAGCAACTTCGCCAAATCTATGGGAGAGAGAAATAAGACAGATAAAGTAGATGCAAAGTTACTATCAAAAGCTATAGTATTAGTAGGTAATTTTCACATAATATTAAACAAACTAAAAGCAAAAACATGATTAATAGGTTCTATGAAAATAGAATTAAAAGAACTAATAAACATAGACGAAGTGCTAGAAGCAATATCAAAACTACCAGACTACAGAAGAGTAGAGAAGAAGATAGAGTACAACCATAGAGATATAATATTTTCTGTATTATGTAGCATGTTTTTGGGCAAAAAAACAATGGTAGAGATGCATGAATGGATAGAGGTAAATTTAAATGAACCAGACTTCAAAAAGCTTATAAATCAAGAGGATAAAGAGCTAAAAATTCCATCCTATCCAACAGTAAGAAGAGTGATAATAAATATAGATTCTAATAAGATGGAAGAGATATTTAGAGACTACTTTATACCAAGAGCAGAGATAGATAAAGATAGTCAAATAGCATCAGATGGAAAGGTTATGAACGGAAGTGGACGCAAGGGTCAATATGATGTAAAAAGAAATTCAGGAATGCTAAATATGGTTGAGACTAAATCAAAAATCATCTTAGCACATAGAGCAATAGGCTCTAAAGAGTCCGAAATACCTGCATTTCAAGAGATGTTAAAAGTAAAATTTTCAGATGAGCCATTCTTACATACCTTTGATGCTATGAATACACAAGAGGATAGTCTAAACGCTGTTCACAATGATGGAAAAAGATATTTAGCAAAGGTAAAAGGCAATCAAGGAAATCTCCAAAAACAGACTATTGAGGTTTTTGAAGAGGAGTACAAAAGAGAGGACAATTCTATCATCACAATCAAGGATAAAAGGGCATCACTAGAGGGTAATAAATGGGTAAGAAGAGAGACCTCTGTTTTGAGTTCACAAAGTTGTAATTTGGTGATGTATAATAAAAAATTTAACCATGTAAAAAGCATTATCAAGCAGGTTAAATATACAGATGATGGTAGTGGAAAAGTAAAGGTAAAAGAGAACTATTTGATTGCAAATTTTGAAGAGACTCCCTCCTATTTTAAAAAGAGTATTAAAGACCATTGGATATGTGAAACCTATCACTATTATAAAGATATGCTTACTTGTGAAGATGATTCTAAATTATCAGTTAACCCTTTTGGTCTATCTATCTTAATGAGTTTTGTTATCAATGCTCTTCAGTTGTATTTAAATGCTCATAAACCGATGAATAAGAAGCTTACTATGACCAAAGTTTATCGTTCTTGTCAAAATAATAGGGATTTCTTTGGTAAATTTGATAATTCTGTTTAGGGTTTGCTTTATGGTTGCTTAGAATTATGTGAAAATTACCTACTATTATCTCTAAATCCATACGCTTTAAATATTTTAATAAGTGCCGTAAAAAAGCTTACAACTTCATCTTTGTCTTTTAAAAATATATCAGCCCTTGAAGCAACTAC
>JAYEGN010000197.1:0-1650 GCA_034659115.1 Campylobacterota bacterium | reverse complement strand
TTTAGTTATAATTCTCTTCCAAAATATCGCATCTACATATAAAATGTTGCACTCATAGCTCAGCTGGATAGAGCATCGGTTTGCGGTACCGAAGGTCTCAGGTTCGAATCCTGATGGGTGTACCACTCTAAGCCCCTTATTTACTTACTTTCAGAGCTTTTAACCCAAAAATATTTTTTCTTTAATTAAAAAAGTGATACCTATGTGATACCTTAAATATAGAACTTATTTGAAGTCATTTGAAAAGTTGAAAAATGTATTGCAAAAATCCATTTAGTAACACTTTTCTAACTCAAATTCTCATAAGCATTATTAATCTTCTGAAAAATCTCTTTCGCTTTCTCTTTATTGCTTAGTGCTAAATCGGGATGATAAATTTTAGCTAATTTTCTATATGCCTTTTTAATCTCATCTTTTGTAGCATTGTCACTCACCCCTAAAACCTCATAAAGATTATTAGAATCCCATCTTGAAGTGGTCTTTTTTTCTTGATGACTTTATTTCTGCTTTTCATACTTTCTATGTTGTTCTTGCTTCTTCTGTTCTCTTTTTTCTTCTTGCTCTTTGAGCTCTCTTTTAAACTGTTCATCTTGTCTAGCTTGTTCTTTTTCCCATTCTGATTTTTGTTGTCGTTTAAAATCCTCTTGATACTGTTTTTCATGAGCCTTTTTATCTGCTCTTTCTCTCTGTTTTGCTTTAAAGTAGTATATTGGTTTTGCTAACATTCTATAAGGCCAAACAAAAGGACTAATGATAAGTACAATCAACCCTACAAGTTGATTGTAAACAAATAAGGTTTTTTCCTTTAACAAAAGATAACTTATCTCCACTATTTCAAGATGAGGAAGCATTAAACCCAAACCACCATAAAAATCAAAACTTTGCAGTATGCTATCTCTAGCAGATACTTGCCAAAGTACCCATGCCCCAAACATAAAAAAGCCTAATCGTAAGATATAGGCTCTAAACCATCTTGATATAAAAAAGAAAAATACAAAGACTACACCACCACCAAGGGCTATATCTATAATGTTATCACTATTGATATGTTGCAGTTCTTCACTTAGTACAGTAAAAATATTTTCTATTCTGTAAAGTATACTACCCCAAAAGTCAAGATAGTTTATAAAAAACAAAAGGGTATTTGATAAAAATGATATAGAAATCTTCAAATACTACAAAGCGTTTGGCTCTGAAAAACTGTTCCTGAACAGTCTGAAAACAGTTTAAAAACTGTCTCAAACAAAAAGAAGCCATCATCAAAGTCAAAGAAGAACAAACCCAAAAATATGCCCTACTCAAACAAGAAGAGAAAAAAGAAAAAGAGGAGTGGATTAAAAAATATGATGTAGTACAAAGTGAAAAATCTGAATGGGTACAAAAGTATTATGCTGTGAAGATGTGGATGGTGGTGTTTTTGGTTTTGTTGATTTTAACTAGCATATCTATAGTTTTACTTTTTCTAAAATAAATCTGACAGAATATCATATTCACCTCTATTGGGTTATAAAAATAGTTCTTACTAGAGCCACTTGCAAATTCAACCATTCCCAAGCACCTAGTTCCAGTCTAAACTAAAATTTCAGTATAAAAAAATAGTCCAAGCTAATCTTCCATCATTTTACTCCATTTTTAGCTCATTTTCTCTAA
>JAYEGN010000196.1:0-8743 GCA_034659115.1 Campylobacterota bacterium | reverse complement strand
GATATATCTTGTAACTATCTGTTTCATAAAGTGACCAATACTCCATATTTTCTCTAATGCCCACTGTCCAAGTGGTAAAATCTAAATCATTATCTAATTTTGTAAAAACATATGTTAAGTAGATGCGTGTCGGCTGTGTATAGTTTTCATGCCATAGTGTGAAATCTTTACCTATAGTTAACTTTGCATTATAAGAGGAGTATGAAGATGTTTTTGAGCCTGTAATATTTGATAGATCCTCGGAGTACGAAGCACCACCAACACTTACACCAATAACAAAAATATTCTCTTTAAAACCATAGTAAGGAGTTTTAGATTTGGGATCATCGGCAAAATCAAGCTTTGAGTTATCCCCTGCTTCATAAGATTTTATAATCTCATCACTTTTTTTCTTGCTTAATCCTTGCGTATCTTTTGTCCAGACATTATCCAGAGCGAACAAACCCACAAAACCTAAAGAGATAAAAAGTACAATCTTATGCATAACTATGAATCTTTTAATGATTTAAAGAACATCATCTCCGTTTCTCTTAGTATTCTGATCATATTTGTTGATCCCTCAACCCCAACAGGATCCCCTGCTGTTAGTATATAGCTCTTATCTAGCTTTAAAATTTTTCTTTTTATACCCTGATTCATCACATCACCTAAGACCTGACCTAAAGAATCTTCTTTAACCAAAAAGGCTGGAACTACACCCCAGCATATCATCAGATGTCTCGCAACTTTTTCACTATGAACAACCGCATAGATATCACGACGAGGACGATACCTTGCTACCTTTCTCACAGATGAACCAGTTGCGGTTAAGACTATAAGACCCCAAGCATCTATCTCTTCGCAGAGTTTTACTGCTGATTCATTGATGCTATCAGTTGCATCTAAAAGATCAAAAACTGCGAGCTTATTGTAGGGGTATATCTTTTCTGCACCTATAATTGTCTCCACCATAGTCTTCACTGCCAGTACAGGGTTATGCCCTACTGCACTCTCTTCTGAAAGCATAACAGCATCTGTTCCATCTAAAACAGCATTGGCGATATCACTTACCTCAGCGCGAGTTGCACTATCATTCGTAGTCATAGAAAGAAGCATTTGAGTAGCTGTTATTACTGGTTTTGAAGCTGCATTTGCTTTGCTTATAAGCATCTTTTGTAAAGATGGTACTTCATAAAATGGCACCTCTATACCTAAGTCACCACGAGCAACCATCAATCCATCACTAACTTTTAAAATTTCATCTATATTTTCAACAGCATCAAATTTTTCAATCTTGGCAAAAAGTTCTACGCTTCCATTATTCTCATCTACTATATGCCTAGCTTCCATCATATCACTAGCATCTTGAACAAAAGATATAGCCATAAAATCTACATCATTTTCTATACCCCAAATCATATCTTGTCTATCTTTTATAGTTAAAATATCTATCCCTAGACGAGTATTTGGAAAATTAACACCCTTTCTTGATGTTAAAAGACCACTATTTTTAACCTTCACTTTTACTGATGTATCAAGTGTTTGTATCACCTCTGTACGAATCATTCCATCATAAAGATAGATAGGTTCACCCACTTTTAGCTGTGTTAAAATAGTGGGCTGATTTATGCATGTACGATAACTATCTTGAGATAACTTCGTGCCTAATATCTCCTCTTGAACAAACTCTATAGTATCATCTACCTCAAGTTTAAAAGGCTCCTCTAGCTTCCCAACACGAATTTTAGGACCACTAATATCTTGCAATACACCTACAAACAATCCTGTATTTTTCTCAGCTTCTCTTATATGCTGTAAAACTTCATAGTGAGATTCATGTGAACCATGCGAAAAGTTTAAACGAAACACATTCACACCAGCCCTCATAAGTGCTTCTATCATCTCATAAGAGTCTGAAGCAGGTCCAATAGTAGCTAAAATTTTTGTTCTTTTTTTCATATATATTTCCTCGTAATTTCACATCCGTTATAATCGAATTCTAACTCATCTGGTAACTCTTCGTAAAGTAAGGGGCTATCCAAATCGACATATTTTATCACATCCCTGTATGCAAAAGCTAGATGTAGGGCTGCATTTATAGAGATAGGACCCTCAAGCATTGAACCTAACATACATGTGATATTGTTTCTTCTTACATATTTTAAAATCTCAATCGTTTTACTCACTCCTCCACACTTCATAAGCTTTATGTTGATAATATCAGCACTCTTTGAGTTAATAATATTTTTTATATCATCAAGAGTAAAGGCAGATTCATCTGCCACTATCGGTACATGTGAATACTCTGTAATCGTTTTAAGATCATCTACGAGTGATGCTAACACAGGTTGTTCTATAAGCTCAATCTTAACATCTCTAGTGGCATCTATATATCGTAAGCTATCTTCTAAGCTCCATGCTTGATTTGCATCTATTATAAGCTTCGCATCGAGACCACAAAGCATCTTTGTAACCTCTATAGCATGTGATATATCCTCTCCTAACTTCACCTTTAAAATATTCATACCACTTTCTAGAGCATCTTTCGCATCTAAAAACATCTTCGATGGATCTTCATCGAGACTTATTGTTATATCTGTTTTAATTAAAAAATCTTGTTCTATGTATGGAGTAGGAATTATAGCAACAAGTGCCATATCTAAAGCTGCCTTGGCACTAGAACCGATTCTAAAAGTATGAAGGGCTGTTAATGCATCTGCTGGCTTTAAAGAGATAAGTGATTTTCTTACAGAGTTGATATCTTTTAAGATGCTCTGGATACTTTCTCCTGTGATAGCCATAGTAGAAGGTGCTTCACCAAAACTTTTTTGAGAGTTATTATAGGTGATACTCACTCTTACAAACTCTACATTTTTAACCTTACGCAAAGCGGTCACAAATGGAATTTTCAAAGCTATTGTTTTAACTTCTGTATCTATTTTTACTATTTTCATACAGCTCTTTCATCTTTTTGTGTGATTATAGCTTACTTAACAATTTCTATCAAGATATTGCCAACTAAAAGTCCACCGAAAGTCCCTATGAGATAACCCATAATTGCCATTAAAACACCTACGCTTACCAAATTTTTATTATAAGTGGCTGCTAAAATTGGAGCTGATGCAACCCCTCCTATATTTGCTAAAGAACTCACAGCTATACTAAAAAGATCTAGTCTAAATATTTTAGCTCCTACAACCATAATGACTGCATGTACAACTAAAATCAGAAAACCTGCTAAGACATAGATTCCCACATCGCTAAAACTCTCAAAAACTGCTTTTGAACCTATGAGAGCTATGAGCATGTAGAGCATACTGCTAGCAACTTCACTTGAACCATTTAAAGTTTTTAATTTTGTAAATGAGCCTAATACTCCTAGCATAGACGCTACTAAAACTATAGTAGTTGTTTTGCTTAGTATCTCTATATTTTGAGCTATTAACTGAGATGCTAAAGATGCTACAAGTGCCAATAATATCAGGAGAGAGTATCTTGGTGCACCCATACTACATGCACAGCCTATATCTCCCAAATATGCCATATTTTCATCACTCTTTGTAAACTTATTGAAGTAGGTAGCAAAAGGAACTAAAAAGAGCAACAAAGCAACCCATAAGGTGTAGTTTACACTATCAACTATAAGAGCATAGCCAAACGCCTCCTGTGATACCCCCATAGCAGAACCTACCGCTATCATATTTGCTGTTCCACCCATCCAGCTGCCAGCTAAGGCACCAAAAGCTGATGCCATCTCTAGATTAAAATCAAATACTATTGCAACCAAAATAAAACCTATGCTCAAGGATAAAATCGCCAATATATAGGAGATAAGAAGTGATTTTCCAAGCTTAAAAAAATGTCCAAAATCAACCTGCAGAAGCATTAAAAAAAGCATCGCTGGAAGTAGGTTTGTCTTAGTGAGTTTGTATATATTATTTATCGCCTCATTATTCTCAAAAGCACCTAAAGATGCAAAAAGCATAGATGATGCGTAGATAAAAACAACTGCTGGAATAAACTTTAAAATCTTTAGTTTAGTTTTTCTCTGTAAAAGTGCAAAAAAGCTTGCAATAGATGCCAATACAAGAAGATAGATAAAAGGAGATGTTATCAAAATATTACCCTATGTTTTTTTTGATAGTGTATCATATAAATCATAAAGGATTATTATGCAAAATTTATCTTTAACTTCATCTTTTTTACTCTTTTTTACATCTTCACTATTTGGTGCATCTTTGGGTTCAACTCCAACTGACTCATCACTTATAGTTTATAATGGTGGTATTGGGCTTGTTCACGAACAAAGAGAACTTACTCTTAACAAAGGCGATAAACAGATAGTTTATAAAGATGTTGCTAGCACCATAGAAACCGATTCTGTTAATACTATGTTGCCTGCATCAGTAACACTTTATTCTCAGCAATATCGCTTTGATAAACTCACTATCTCTAAGCTTTTAGATGCACATGTGGGTAGCGATATAAAAGTTGCAGATAAAACTTTAACTCTACTCTCTCATAATGGCGACAAAGCTTTAGTAAGAGATAAAAATGGTGAAATAATCTCTATTTTAAGTAAAGAGATCATCTTTAAAGCTATCCCCGATTCACTCATAACAAAACCATCTTTAGTTTGGAATATAAAAGCCACCAAAGATTTAACTACAAAGATAGATATCGATTATCTTATCAATAACCTATCTTGGAAAAGTGACTATATATTGAATATCACTAAAAATAAAGCAAACTTGAGTGGCTGGATAACCATAGAGAATCGCTCAGGCAAGGCCTATAAAAATACCAACCTGCATGTACTAGCTGGAGATATCAACAGAGCAAACAAACAAAATCCAGCACCAAGATATCTAAAGTCGATGGCTAGCATGGCGGATGCCCCTGCTGTTTCTCATAAAGCACATGAAGGCTATCATTTTTACTCTATCCCTTTTAAAGTCAATTTAGCAAACAATGAAAAAACACAGATTAAATTTATCAACGAAAATTCTATCCCCATAACAAGAAAGTATAGTTCTACTATGTCTAATCCAGACTATCTTCATTCAGAGATAAAACACTCAGTAACTCAACATGTAGAGATTCAAAAACTTGCGTTTGCTCTTCCTAAAGGAGTGGTTCGAAGCTACTCAAAACTAGGAGACAACAATATACTTTTAGGAGAAAGTTCACTCAAGCATACTCCAAAAGATACACTTATCACTCTAACTCTTGGAAAAAACTTTGATATTAAAGTAAAAGAAACTATACAAAGCCGCTCAGATACCCAACGCTATTTTGATTCAACTGTGCTATACACCCTAGAAAATAGCTCCAATGAGCAAAAAAATGTTGAGATACTCATACCATTTAATAAAAATAGCACTAGTAGCATCGATACAAAAAAGGCATTTAAATATAAAAATGGTAATATGCTATCATTTAAAACCGAGCTAAATACTCAAGAAAAACAGATATTTAAAGTTAGGTTTAGAAGCAAACGGTAAAATATGGTATGATGAGTATTCACAAAATAGAAAAACAGCAACTCCTGTATGAGCCACTTAGCAAAGATGCACTTAAATTTGCAAAAGCTGTATACAATACCTACCTTGAAGACCCAGATGAACTATTTTTAGAGATAAAGATTAAAACCGTTCTTCATCTTTTAAATCTTAATGAAAGTGTAGATTCTATTCACCGTATTAGACATATATTAGAGGAGCTGAATGAGCCTATATGTGTTAGAAATTTTAAATACTTCAGCGATCTTCACCCTATGCGATTTGTTTACTTCTGTACCTATCTCATCACTGAAGACAGTATTGAGTTAGAACTGAGCGAAGAGTATCTCTGCGCGATAGAAGATTATATGATAGACCCCTACTTAAAAAGCTAAGGAATCAAAATTTAATGGCAAAAAAATATATTATCTTAGATACAGAAACAACAGGTGTTGATGAAAATGACAGAGTCATACAGCTGGGTTTTATTGTTTTAGGAGCAAAAGAGATAGAGGTTTATAATGAATTTTTTTCATCCGATATACCTATAGGATTTAGAGCTATGGAGGTTCATGGAATCACTCCAGAAATGATAGAAAACAAACCTACATGTAAAGATAGTCAGGCCTATAAAAGATTATGTGAACTCAATGATAACGAAAACTATATGATTATCCATAATGCTCCATTTGATTTAGGTATGCTTGAAAAAGAGGGCTTTAAAACTCAGATGAAAGTTATAGACACGCTGAGAGTTGCAAAGCATATTCTACCAGAAGAAGAGGCTCACAGACTTCAATATTTTAGATACAAGATGCAACTCTATAAAGAGGAACAAACCGAGGCAGATAAGCTAGGTATAGTGGTTAAAGCGCATGATGCCATAGGGGATGTACTTATCTTAAAACTATTTTTATCCAAACTAAAAGATGCTGTATCAGCTGCCTTTCCTGATGAAAACCCAGTTGAAAAGATGGTTGATTTAACTACTACGCCAATCCTTGTAAACTCTTTTAAATTTGGAAAGTATAAGGGTAAAACTTTAACGGAAGTGGCTAGTAGTGATGCAGGTTATCTAAGATGGATGCTAAGCAGTATGGAAAACCTAGATGATGATTTAAGATACTCTATAAACATAGCCTTAGGTCTTTAACCTACTTGGTTTTAAACTCAAAGACTCCATCAAATTCTAAAATATTTTCCTCAAGTAGATGCTCACATCTGTCCCTATATAAACTATAAAGATATTTCTCATATCTCTTGAAGATTTCATCAAACATATTTTTAGCATTTATAAAATCAGCATTCACATACATCTCATGTGCTTTTTCATAAAGGCTTAACTCTGCAAGTTTCTCTTGACTTGCCTCACCTTCACTAAGAACTTCATAGATCTTCACAGGTTCACTTTTACCCTTTACTTTTACAATATCTAAGAGTTGTATTACATATGTTTGAGTGAGTTGAGACTTGGTAAACTCGGAAATAACAAGCCTTACTTTATATGGTTTGCATAATCCCTCAAGCCTTGAAGCAAGATTTACAGCATCGCCAATAATTGTATAATCACTCCGTCCCTCTGAGCCAATCTCTCCAACAACAACATCACCCGTATTTATACCAATACCATAATCTACTTCAAAACCAAACTCTTTTTTTATTCTGATATTGATAAAATCTCTTTGTGCTATCTGCTTCAATGCAGTTTTCACAGCTTTATCGGCATGCATATCTACGGCTAAAGGTGCGTTCCAATATGCCATAATAGCATCCCCTATAAACTTATCTATAGTACCGCTGTTCTCCTCTATGCTAATAACCATAATATCCATATAGTAGTTTAAAAAGTCTGTGATACGCTTAGGAGATTTAAGAGTTTCAGAGATGGTTGTAAAACCTCTAATATCTGAAAAATAGATACTAGCCTCAACCTCTCTTGTTGTTAAGTGTATACTATCGGGATGCTCAAGCAGGTCATCCATAACCTGCTTTGAAACTTTTTTTGAAAAACTAGTTTTTATCATATCTTTTTGCCTAGTCTCAAACATATAGTTTACACCTAAAACAGCAACTAAAGAAAAAGCTGCACTTGCAAGTGGAAATATTGAGTTAAGAATGATTAATTGAGAAAATAAAAAATAATAATTGAGATATATTATGCCCATAAAAAATATTGGATAAACGATGATTAAATTAAAAAGAGACAATCTTGAAAACAGAAATATAACAATAAAACATATTGATAATATAGCCAATAAATCAGCTATTTCAGCCCATACCGGTTTTTCTAACATATCGTTATTTAAAAGATTATCTATCATATTTGCATGAACTTCTACCCCTGCTATCACACTATCCATAGGAGTTGAACGCAGATCCATCAATCCATATGCAGATGTACCGATAAGTACAATTTTACCTTCTATATATTTTCTCTCTATGCTATTATTATAAACATCAACCGCCGATATGTAATTATAACTTCTAAAGGGTCCTCTAAAATTCAGATAGAGTCTTCCAAATCTATCACTTGCAATATTTTGTTTACCAACACGGATATTTTGGATTCCTGCATCAGAATATGTTGCAACTACTTTTTTGCTTGTAGTAGCTATACGATAGATCTCAAAAGACAAAGATGGATAGAGCTGTTGCTCATATTTTATCAGCAGAGGAACACTCCTAATGATACCTGTTTCATCTGGGATATTATTCATATACCCACTGGAATAACCCGCACTTTGTATGAGTTGAATATTTGTCAATACTCCAATAGCAACTGGTAAAAACTCCCTATTGGGTTTTGATTTTTCTATAAATATCGCTGGAATTTGAGGAGCTTCAGCTCTGTTTTGTAAATCAAAATCAAATACATAACCAAGTATAGTAGGAGTTGTTCCAATAGTTTGAGCAAGTATTAGATCATAATCAGGAAGATTCTCTATCTTAAGATTATACTCTTTAGCCAATCTTTTTGGGTTTGTTTTATCGGCCTCACTAAAAACAATATCAAGCCCAATTATTCCAGCTCCTAACGAGCTAAGATTTGTCAATATATTTGCAATTTTGTCCCTTTCCCAAGGCCACTGACCAAGTTCTTTAAGACTTTTTTCATCTATATCTACTATCACTATATCATCACTAGCCTTCTGAGGACCACGAAACTTAAAGTAAAAATCTCTTACTCTACTATCAAGGGATTGAAAATGAGAGGGAAGAAAGAGGTATGCTGATGAGAGAAGCATACCTAAAAGCACAAATAG
>JAYEGN010000195.1:0-8805 GCA_034659115.1 Campylobacterota bacterium | reverse complement strand
AATCTTATAGCTTGTACTACGACCAGCCTTTCCCTCTACTTTTGCAATCAATCCATATTCGAGTAATTTCTTAATTTGTCTATTCGCTGTCATTGGTATGGTGTTTGTAATTTTTCTATAATCAATATTTGAAAACTCACTATTGCCACCTTGAGAAAGCTTACCTATAAAGCTATCAAGAAATATAGTATGTTCTTTGCTTAACTTTAACATTTTGCATCTATCCCAAAACTTAACCTTTTTCACAATAAAAAGCACATCTTCATGAGCTTTCTCTAAGGTAGTAATTAAAATATCAATATTCCACTCTATCCAATTAGTAAAGTCGAAATGTCTATTTTTATGAAGATTTGTAGTCATATCTAGCATCTCATAGTACTCAGCTCGCTTTGTATAGATTGTTGTTGACATAGAATAGGTTTTATGTTCCTCTTTTAAATCTCTAGAGAGTATATAATCTGCTATAGCTCTAGAGATTCTTCCATTTCCATCATCATAAGGGTGAATAGAAACAAACCATAGATGTACTAATGCACTTTTAACATATGAATCCTCATCGCTTTCGTTGCAATATTTAATCATCGCATTTATGTCTTTTTTAAGAAGCTGATGAGGAGGAGCAATATATTTAACTATTTCACCTGAGCGATTAAATCTGTTTTCAACTACTTTCATATCGTCATAATCTCTAAATTGAGCGATGTTAATCTTTTTAGCACCTTCATAACCACCACTATTAGCAAAAAGTGCGTTATGCCAACCATGTAGTCTAGGAACAGACAAAAGCTCATTGTTTCGATGACTATCCAGCATAAGAGCAACAAGGTTATCAGTATGCCTTGTAGACATGTCCTCAGATGAAATATAAGATTGATTAATTGCTTTAGCTACAGAGTCTCTTACTGAGTTTCTGCGTAAGTATTCGCCTTCAATTTGAGAAGTATTAATTATTTCATTTGTTAGATTAGTTATTTCAAGTGCATCAAGTTCATCTTTGTTGGCAACACAAAGAATACCAGATACTAAACCTCTAAGGTATTCGACTCGTTTTAGCTTCTGGGATATTTTTTCTCTATCATATGAAAAATTTGGATAGTTCTCATGTTCCCATATCCACTTCTTAATATTATGTGCCATTATTTCCTCACTGGTGTTGTGAATAGTTTAGATAATTATAACATATTTTGTTGTGATTAACTTCTTTATTTATAACATATTTTAATTTAAGCCTTGACAATCAAATGAATCAACTCAAAATTACAGGTTGTGAAAAGATATTCTCTGGCTACTTCATAGTGTTCAAAAATTCAACTCTATTTGAAAAAAGTATGTAAAGTCTAATTCCCTAGCCTTTTTAGGTAGTTCTGAGGGGTGTAGTTGAATATTAAGTAACAACAAGAAACAAAATATGTAATATTTTAATTTTAAGCTATTTTTACTAAAATTTATAATATTTTTGGATAAAATTGTTAAAAAACAAGGATAAATAAACTTGAATAATATAACAATACTTTATGTGGAAGATGAACCTAGTGTTAGAGATAGCCTGAGTGAAGTGTTGAGTTGTTTTTGTAGTAGAGTGATTACAGCCTGCGATGGTCTTGAGGGCTTAGAAGCTTATAAAAAATACAATCCTGATATCATAGTTTCAGATATTCAAATGCCCAATATGAATGGCATTGAGATGGCAAAAGCGATAAAAGATATAGATCCAGAGCAATATATCATCTTTACAACCGCACATAGTGAGAGTAGATATTTTATAGAGTCTATAAACCTACAAGTAGATGGATATATATTAAAACCTGTAGATTTGGAACAATTAGAAACTAAAATAAGCTCCCTTGCTAAGATGATAAAATTAAAAAAAGATTTTAAAGCTCAACAGATAATCATAAATGAAATAGCCACGCTACAAGATAATATGCTTGTAGTTATGGATAATGAAAATAAACCTATTTTTTCAAATAAACAATTTTTAGATTTTATATCAGTAGATAATATAAAACAATTCTCACTTAATTACAGTTGTCTATGTGATCTGTTTATCAAAGAAGAAGATTTTTTTTATCCTGCGGGTAACGCCATCCAATGGAAAGAAGAGATACTGAAAATGAGTGATGATAAAAGAGTTGTATCTATAATGGACACAAAAACTTCATCCGCAAAATCGTTTTTAGTCTCTGTTAAGCTTATCAGTGATTCACTGCATACTATTATAATCTTTACTGAAATAACAAATATAGCCGCATTGAAAAATGAGTATAAAGAAAAAGCTTATACTGATGAACTGACCAGTGCTTACAATAGAACCTATTTTAACGAGGAGTTAAAAAAAGAGATATTGAGATACAAAAGAGATAATGCCCCTTTATGTTTTATTATTTTGGACATTGATTTTTTTAAAGAGGTTAATGATACTCATGGTCATAACAGTGGTGATGATATTTTAAAAGAGTTGACCTCTCTTGTTCATAAACAAACAAGAGTAACCGATACATTTGCTAGATGGGGCGGAGAAGAGTTCGTCAAACTATTGCCAAACACCACTTTAGAAAAAGCAAAATTAGTTGCAGAAAAATTAAGAACTAAAATTCAAAAACATAATTTTAGTGATGGTCTAAAAATCACTTGTAGCTTTGGAGTTGCTGAGATAAAAGATGAAGACTCAAAGGAGTGCCTAATAAAAAGAGCAGATACAGCACTATATATAGCAAAGTCTAAAGGTAGAAATAGAGTGGAGAGTTAAGATGATGAAGTATTTAATGATATTGACTATAAGTGTTTATCTCTACGCAAATTCAATAATAACTCCCATACCAACTTCTGTAAAGTATGATAAACAAAAAGCATTGATCGGTAAGAGTGTATTTTTTGGTAAAGAGTTACCAGAAAATCTATACATGTGTCATACCTGCCATATTGCCAAAAATGGTATGTCGGTAGATAGAATTATTCACCTCACTCTAAAGGGAAAGAAAGTTCCTCTAAGCTCTATATCTTTATATAATAGAGTTTTCAATAGATACTACACCTACGAGGGGTCAACCAAAAGTTTATATGAAATAGTGCATAAATCCCTGCATAACTTTGAAGAGATGAAAGTAGAGCATAATGATTTTATGAGCATGATGAACAGCTCAAACTATTATAAAGAGAAATTTAGAAAAGTCTTTAAAAAAGAGGCAATAAGTTCTGAAATGGTTTCACAAAGCGTAACTGAATTTATCAAAGCACTCATAACTCCTAATGCTAAATTTGATAAATATCTAAGAGGTGAAGTTGAGCTCTCTAGGGATGAATATGAGGGATATCTTACATTTAAAAGGTTAGGATGCATAACTTGTCACAATGGTGTAAATATTGGAGGAAACTCTTTTCAAAAGCTTGGAGCTACAGTAGAGCTAGAGTATAAACACACAACCGACAGGTATCAGATAACGGGAGATGAAGAAGATAGATACACTTTCATAGTCCCCTCTTTAAGAAATATAGAGTTAAGTGCACCATATTTTCATGACGGAAGAAAACAAACACTCAAAGATGCAGTCTCTCTGATGTCACATCATAATCTTGCTTATGAATTAACAGCAAAAGAGAAAGAGTTAATAGTAGAGTTTTTAAAAACGCTAACAGGTGAACTGCCAGGGATACTAAATGAAAAATAGAATTATTGTAGTAGTAATAAGTGCTATTTTCTTATCTATGTCATATAATATTTATAATTTTAGCACTTCAAATTACGAGTATAAGCATATACTACAAAACAAGATGGAATCATTTGAAATTATTAACAATAAAATAGATAAACGCATATCTGATTCTGCAAATTATATGTACTATAATCTAGACTATATAGAAGATGAATTTGTCAAAGTAGATAATTTTTTTGAAGATTTTTCAAAAGAAGAGATTATTCTTCAAGACAAGATGATGGAAAAAAAGTTAGAAAACTTAAAATCTTTATTTCAAAGAAAAGATTTCCTAAATTATAAATTTCAAAAAACAAATGTAACTCTTAAAAACTCTACAATCTATCTCTCAATCCTTTTATTAAAAAGTCAGAACTTATTTAGTGACCCTGCTTATTTAAGCTTAGTAAACAGAACAATCTCAGATATATACCTAGCAAAATCATCAAATGATAAAGATTTTCTAATAAATCTTAAAAAAAACATAGCTAAGTTTAAAAAATATGATTTTAACTCTGAGGATAAAAAGAAGTTTAACGCTATGCTTGTCGCTCATCTTAATGTCTATGACACTAAGTATGAGAAGTATGTTTATTATCTAACGCAACTTAGTGATGATATCTATGCTACAGAGATTGAAAGTTTCAGAGATATGGTTTATCAGAGTATCTATGAGAAAATATTATCTATTAATATTTACTTATGGCTATATGGGTTTTCATTATTAATCTCGGTGATGATTATTTTGCATCTAATTAAAAAAGTTGAACTTACACATAAAGATCTTAAACTCAAAACAAAAGAGCAAGAAAATCTTCTATTGCTCTTTGAAAAACAGGTCAAAGAGAAAACAGATGAAAATGTAAAGCAAGCACAAGTTCTGTTGCAACAAAGTAAAATGGCTGCGATGGGGGAGATGATAGGTTCTATAGCTCATCAATGGAGACAGCCACTAAACGAAATAGGTATCAATATACAAAAACTAAAGTATGACTATAGGGCTAAAAAGGTAGATGAAGATTTTATATATGAGTTTATAAAAAAGAATAAACGAGCTATAGATTTTATGTCAACTACCATAGATGATTTTAGAAACTTTTTTAGGATAGATAAAGAGAAAGATAGCTTTAGTGTAAAAAAAGCGATCAAAGATGTTGCCTCTATGCAGTCGGCACAACTAAAAAATAGTGCTATAACCCTAAACATACTTGGGGATGATTTTGAGATAGATAGCTTTAAAAATGAGTTTCAACAAGCGGTATTTAATATTATAACTAATGCTAAAGACACCTTAGTAGAAAATGATATTAAAAACCCAACGATAGATATAACATTGCAAGAAAATAAACTAACCATAGAAGATAACGCTAGAGGAGTACCACAAGAGATACTAGAGAGAATTTTTGAACCATACTTCACAACCAAAGAGCAAGGAAAAGGTACAGGAATGGGTCTTTATATTTCAAAAATGATAATAGAAGACAATATGAATGGAGAGTTAAGTGTCTCAAACAGTGATAACGGAGCACTTTTTGAAATCTGTTTTAGTAAGGAGCTTACCGATGGATAAGATGCAAGATATAATGCAAGTTTCGCATAACTTAAAACTTTTATATGTTGAAGATAACGATAACACAAGAATCTCAACACTTAGTGTTTTAGAAAGTTTTTTTGATGATATTATTTTAGGTGTAGATGGCGTAGATGGTTTAGAAAAATTTAAAAACAGCGATATAGATATAGTTGTAACAGATATAAATATGCCAAATATGAATGGGCTAGAGATGTCTAGGCATATAAAAGAGATAGACTCTGATATGCCTATATTAATCTTTTCAGCATACAATGAAAATTCTTATATGGCTGATTCTATCTCCATAGGTATAGATGGCTATCTGTTAAAACCATTTGATATGAGTCAGTTTCTTCTACCTCTAAGTAAAGTAGTTAAAAACATTCAAATAAAAAAAGAAAACCTTGCATATAAAAATAACTTGGAAGCTATAGTTAAGTCTCAAATAGATGAGCTAAGAGCAAAAGATGAGATCTTAGTAGAACAATCAAAGATGGCAGCTATGGGTGAGATGATAGATGTTATCGCACATCAGTGGAAGCAACCTTTAAATGCCATCTCTATGACAAGTGAGCTTATCTGTATGGTTGATGATGGAACCAAGCTTTTAAACATAGAAGAGGTCGATAGATGTAAAAAAGAGGTCCACCATCAAATAGAGCATCTCCTAGAGACACTCAATGAGTTTAGAAGTTTTTTCAGAACAAACCATAATATAGAAAAAGTAAATCTAAACTCTCTGTTTAACTCTATATCGGTACTTTTAAAAGATGAGTTACTAAAAAAGAGTGTAGTCCTTGATGTTAAGTGTTCTGAGTTATTATCTATCAATGCTAATGAAAATGATATAAAACATCTTTTTATTACTCTTATCAACAATGCTAAAGAGGAGATGATTCGAGGTGATATTAAAGAGAAAATTATCGACATAGAGTGTGTTAAAAACAGCGATAAAATAGAAATAAGTGTAAAAGATAGAGGTAGGGGAGTTCCAAAAAATATCATAGATGATATTTTCAGAGCTAACTTCACAACCAAAGAGAGCGATGGCGGAACAGGAATTGGACTCTATATCTCTAAACAGATTGTAGAGAAGTATAGTGGAGAGATTAGTGCTAGTAACTATGATAAAGGTGCCATATTCAGGGTGGTTTTAGAGGTTGCTGATGCTTAAGAAGCTACTTTCCTTAAACTATGAGGATAAACTAGTCTTAGAGATGCTAAAAATTTCTGCCTTTGGAGCAGTTGCGGTTAATACTATTGTTGTAGCTGCTATAGCTCTTGTTTTGTATGAACAGATACCAACTCTCTATCTTTTTATATGGATATCTCTAAATATTTCTTTGTTGAGTATGCGAACCTATGTAGGTAAAAAACTCTCTTTTTATATAAAAATTCAAAATAATTTAAAACATATATATTTTAAATACTATCTATTTCTCGTTAGTTTAATGGCATTATCATTGAGTATGATTTCTGTTTTAAGTGTCATATACAATGTTCCAGATGTAGAAATAATTTTTATTGCTGGCATCATAATAGCTTTAACAGCAGGATCCTTAGCAACAATGGGAACTATTCTTATCCTATTTCTTTTATATACATTTTTGAATATCGTTCCTTTAATTTTATCATTTATTTATCATGGAGGGATGATCTTTGATATCTTTGCAATCTTTTTGCTTATCTATTTAATCATAAATACTTTATCTGGGTATCGTCTATTTTCAATACATCAAAACAGCTCTATGCTAGAAAAGAAATTTAGAACAATTTTCAATAAAACATCAGATGGTGTAGTCCTTATAAAAAACAATAGATTTATAGAGTGCAATGAAACAATCATAAAGATGTTTGGCTACAACAGTGAGATGGAGGAGTTTCTAAAAGTAGAGCTATCTACCTTAATGCCCTTGAAACAACCTGATGGTGTTTTATCTAGTAGAAAGATGATGAGAATGCTTCGAGAAGCTAAAGATGCACGCAACACATTTGAGTGGCTCTTTATTAAAAAAAATGGTGATGAGTTTTACTCTGAAGTGACTCTAAGCGAGATTGAGTTAGATGATGAAAAAATCATCCTTGGTGTGTGGAGAGATATAACAGATAGAATAAAGGCACAACAAAAGATAGAACAACTCAATCAAACTCTTGAGGCTAGAGTGAAATTAGAGGTAGAAAAAAATATAAAAAAGGATCAAAAACTTGTTCAGCAATCTCGTTTAGCACAGATGGGAGAGATGATAAACATGATAGCCCATCAATGGAGACAGCCATTAACAGCCATAAGTGCAACAAGTGCTGCCATAAATATGAAAATTAAAATTGGTCAAATTGATAACGATAAAATCATAGAGTTAACAGATAAAATCTCAAGCTATTCACAACATCTAAGTTTAACTATAGATGATTTTAGAGATTTTTTTAAACCAAACAAAGAGAAGCAAGATGTTACTTTTGATGAGTTGATTCAAAGTGTGTTAAATATTATAGATAACACCATTAGAAATAAAAACATTGAAATAGTTCAAGACCTACAAAGTAAAACACTCTTTCACACTTACTCAAATGAGATGAAACATGTGATACTTAATCTTGTAAAAAATGCAGAAGATGCTTTAGTTGAAAATGAGACAAAAAATGCAAAAATTACAATTAAAACTAAAGATAATATATTAACCATAAGTGATAATGGCGGCGGAATAAAAGCCGAGATATTAGATAAAATTTTTGACCCATATTTTTCAACAAAAAAAGAAAAAGATGGAACAGGCTTAGGTCTATATATGAGTAAAACAATCATCCAAGAGCATTGTGGCGGAAAGATTAGCGTTAGCAATGCAAATGATGGTGCAGTTTTTGAAATTGTTTTACCTAATCTATAATATATTCCCACTTTAGTGCCATTCTGCACAGGGGTGTAATTTGCAGAGCGAACGAGAGACAATTCTAAATCGTTTCTATCAAGTCACCTTTTCTTTGTAACAGTATTACATTGTTGCTTTTAGCTTCTTTTTTAACATCATCATTTATATGAAAACTTGCAAGTGCTAAATGGTGTGAATAATCTTTGTATTCAGGATATAGTATTTTAAAATTTTCTAGTTTTTTTGTAACTAATTTTATTACATCTTTTGAATGAGCTTTATATTTTGTTTCTATTATTGCTACATCTTTGCCATCTATTAAAACCATATCAAATTCATCTTCGATACCAAATCTTTTTCTTGTGATATTTTTATCAGTAAAGTCATAATCAATACCGTTTAATGTTGGATTGGCTGAGATAGAATTATAAAAAAACTCTTCTGCTATATCTCCTTGATTATTTGATATGTTTCCAACAAGTTTTGAAACTCTACCTATCTGCTTTGAAACTTTTTCAACAGTAGCTTCTGTTTTTTTCCTTTGTTCGTTAGTTTCATTTTGAGATTTTTCCAATCTCTCTCCCATCTCTTTTTGGGATTTATTTAAATCTAATATTGCTTTTGCTAAATCTTCTTTTGTAACCATGATTTACTCTTTTGTAGTTCTTTTATT